>JACRCS010000029.1 GCA_016218905.1 Deltaproteobacteria bacterium | reverse complement strand
CGTCCCGGTCAGTTGGGAATGCGGAGCTTCTGGCCCGGATTGATCTTGTCGGGGTCCGTCAGGATGTCCCTGTTCGCCTCGAAGATCTTCATGTAGGCGCCGGCCTGTCAGTCGCCCGCAACACCCTCCCGCCCTGCGGGTTGCGGCGGCGCGGGGGCGTCTTCGGCGTTGCCGCTCCTCCGAGGTCGGACGGCCACGTTCGTCGCGGCGCCTGGAATCCGCCCCCGCGGCGCTCGCAACGCGGCCCCTCCCGGATTACTTCACACCCTCTCGCCCTGCCGCCTCTCCTCGAGCCACTCCTCGAACCGGTCCCTCGGCCAGGTGTTGACGATGCGCCCGGCGGGGATCCCGGCGAGACGGGCGATGGCGAGGGCGAAACGCTGGAAGTCGAGGTGCCGGTGGGCGTGCGCGTCGCTCGAAAGGGCGAACAGGCATCCCGCCGAGAGCGCCGACCGGGCGAGGGACGGCGGGAGGTCCTGCCTCTCGGGGCAACCGTTGATCTCGACGGCGACGCCCCGGGCGGAGACGGCGGAAAAGACGCGGTCCCAGCTCACTTTCACGCCAGTCCGCGTGTTGTAGAGGCGTCCCTTCGGGTGCCCGAGTACGGCGACGCCGGGGGTCTCGACGGCGCGCACGAGCCGCGCGGTCTGGTCCTTCGCCGAGCGGAGGTCCGTGTGGACCGAGGCCACAATGGCGTCCAGGACGGGGACGGAGGCCGGGGTCACGTCGATCGTCCCGTCCTCGGCGATGTTCGCCTCGGCGCCGAGCCGCATTGCGAAATCGCCCTCGGTCCGGGCGTTCAGGCGGAAGAGCTCGCGGTGCTGGGCGGCGAAGTCGCCCGCGTGGAGCCCGCCGGCGACGGCGCAGTCGCGGGCGTGGTCGGTCAGGAGGGCGTAGCTATCGCCGCGCGCGGCGAGGGCGCGATGGAGATCGGCGAGCGGAATCTTTCCGTCGGAGCGGTCGGTGTGGAGGTGGACGTCTCCCCTGAGGTCGGAGAGAGAGACCCCGTCGGGGCTGGCGAGGATCCGGTCGACGTCGGCCCGGGATAGGAACTCGCGCTTGCGCTCGCTCGCCGGGTCCTCCCGGTCGAGGAGGGCCGAGAGCCGGTCTCCGACCGATTCGTCCGAGCCGCAGGAGAGGAAGGAGGAGATCGCGTCGGCGGCGCGCGACGAGACGTGTGGGAGGCTCCCGAGGTGAATCCGCCGCCCGTGCAGCTCGTCGGGAAGCTGCCGCAGGGTCGCGGCCGCGGAGCGGTACTCGGTGGCGGGCCGGGCCCCCGGGAACTCGGCGTCGGCGAGCGCGAGGAGCGCGGCCGCGACCCGGGCATTCGTGACGGGCGGGGCGGGGCGGATCGGGATCGACGACACGGGCGGCCTCGCGTCGATATTACGGTCGTGGCGGCCCGATAGACTCACACCGTCATGCCGGATCGGAAGACGCTGGCCGCCCTCGACGCCCCGGGAGACATCTTCCTGGTCGACGACAGCCCGAGCAACATCTCCCTCTTGACGGAGATCCTCCGAAGGGCCGGGTTCAAGGTCCGCTCGGCAAACGCGGGACGGATGGCGCTGTCGATGATCCGGGCGCAGCTCCCAGGGCTGATCATGCTCGACATCGTGATGCCCGACATGGACGGGTACGAGGTGTGCCGGGAGCTGAAGGCGGACGAGACCACCCGCGACATCCCCGTCCTCTTCATCAGCTCGCTCGACGATGCTCTCGACAAGGTCCGGGCTTTCAAGGCGGGTGGAGTCGACTACGTCACCAAGCCATTCCAGGTCGAAGAGGTCGTGGTCCGGGTCGAGAACCAGCTCGAGACCTCGCGGCTCCGGCGCGAAATGGAGACGAAGAACGTCGAGCTGCAGAAGGCGTACGAGCAGATCCGAGCCGCCCAGGAGCAGATCGTTCGGCTCTCCCAGCCGGCCGCCGGGCAGCTGGAGGCGACGCCGGGATGGGCGGCGTCCATGGCGAGCGAGGTGGCTCTTGCCATGGGCGCCCGCGAGATCGGTGTCTGGCTTCTGGAGGGGGACGACGTCACGCCCCTCGCCCCTGGTGGCACCGTGCCGCCCGCGGTGAGCCGCCGGCGCGGTCCCGAAGGCGGGGTGGAGTTCACCGCGCCGGACGGATCCCGGGTCGTACCCGTGGCCGGGATGACCGGCGTGCCCTACGGAGCCCTCGTGATCGACGCACCGTCGTTCTCGTGGGACGAGACGCAGCGACGGCTGCTCGCCGGTCTCGCCCACCACCTGGGAACGGCCCTGGAGCTGCGATCCGTCAGACGTCAGCTGACCGCTGCCGAGGCGAGCCGGGCAAGGACCCGGCGGGCCCTGCACGAACGCGGAACGGAGACACTCCTTCTCTGTCCCCTCTGCAGACGCTGTTTTGCGGACACACCGGGAACGGACGACACGATCGAAGCGCAAACGTGCACCCAGGACGGCGCCATGCTCGACGCGTCGCGCATCCTCCCCTTCCGGATCAACGGGAGATACCGTTTCGAGATGCTCATCGGCGAGGGCGGGATGGGGACCGTCTTCTCGGGGCACGACGAGACGCTCGAGAGAGATGTCGCTCTGAAGATCATCAGACCTCACCTCCTGAGTGACCCGATGATGCGACTCCGCCTGGCCCGGGAAGCGAAGCTGGTCGCCCGGATCCAGCACCCGGGAGTCACCGCCCTCTTCGACAGCGGCGAACTCGAGGACGGATCCGCTTTCCTGGTCATGGAACTGCTCAGAGGGCGTGGCTTGTCCGGTCTCCTGTCCGACTTCGGGCCAGGGACGCCTCGCCAGGTGGCCCGGCTCCTGAGGCAGACGAGCGCGGCCTTGGCGGCCGCACACAAGGCGGAGGTCATCCACCGGGACATCAAGCCCGACAACATCTTCCTGGTGGCCGGCCCTGACGGCTTTCAAGCCAAGCTCCTCGATTTCGGAGTCGCACTGTCGACCCGTTTCGACGCGCGTGTAACCCAGGCCGGCATGGTGATCGGCACGCCCGCGTACATGCCGCCGGAACAGGTTCGAGACGAAGATCTCGACGAGCGGGCGGACGTCTACTCCCTGGCCTGCGTCATCTGGGAGGCCCTCGTCGGGCGGCGTCTGATCCGCGGGAAGCAGTTCACTGAGGTTCTGCTGAACCTGATGTGCGAGCCCCTGGAGCCCCTCTCCCATTTCCTGCCGTCGGTGCCCCGGGGCGCAGAGGAGCTCTTCGAAGCGGCCCTTTCGAAGTCACGTCTCGGTCGGCCGAAAGACGTGGAATCCTGGGCGGCAGCCCTGGCCGCGCTCCTCGAGAGTCAGGAGTCTGAGCCGGCGCAGGGCTGGCCCTCACGAGGATGGATGGGCAGCGCTCCGTCTGCCACCGAGGACACACAGGTTCCAACGATCAGATCCGTTCGATCTGCGGGACCTGCGTAATGCGACCCTTCGAGAGACCACCGGTAAGCCGTATGCGGGAAAACCGCAAGCACGGCGTGAAGGGGGGCTTGTGACTTCAGGAGCGGCGTGGCCGCGAAAGGACTGACAGGATCTGCCAATGCCGGAAAAGAAGACGCTGGCGCTCCTCGACGCCTCGGGCTACCTCTACCGGGCCTTCCACGCGATCCGCCCGCTCACGGCCCCCGACGGGCGGCCGACGAACGCGACGTTCGGCTTCGCGACGATGCTCCGCAAGCTCCTCTCTGAGCGGAAGCCCGACGCCGTCGCCGTCTGCTTCGACCGCCCGGAGAAGACGTTCCGGCACGAGATGGACCCCGAGTACAAGGCCACCCGCTCGTCGATGCCCGACGATCTCGTCCCGCAGGTGGCCGACGTGAAGGCCCTCTGCCGGGCGATGGGGCTCGCCGTCGTGGAGGAGCCGGGCTTCGAGGCGGACGACCTGATCGGGACGCTCGCAGAGAAAGGCGCGCGGGCCGGGCTTCGCGTGGAGATCGTCTCGGCCGACAAGGACCTCTTCCAGCTCGTGAAGGGGAACGAGGTCGCCGTGTGGCACCCGACGCACGAGAAGCTCCTCGACGTGGCGGGCGTCGCCGACCTCTTCGGCGCGCCCCCCGAGCGGGTCGTCGACGTCCTCGGCCTCATGGGCGACGCCTCGGACAACATTCCGGGCGTGAAGGGGATCGGAGAAAAAGGGGCCAAGGAGCTCGTCGCGAACTTCGGGCCGCTGGAGGGAATCTACGCGCGCCTCGGCGAGCTGAAGGGGAAGAGGCGCGAGGCGCTGGAGGCGGGGCGCGAGGACGCCGTCCGTTCGCGCCAGCTCGCGATCGTGCGGCGCGACGCGCCGGTTCCGGGAGGGGAGAGCGGTGAGAGCCTCCTCGCGGCGTACGGCCTTCCGCCACGGGACCCGGAGCGGCTCGCGGCGTTCTACGAGGAGCTCGGGTTCTTCCGGCTGAAGAAGGAGCTGCTCGAGTCGGCGGGCGTCGCCGCGCCGCCCGCTCCAGCCGTGAGGGCCGCGCGGGCGGAGGAGACGGGCCTGCTTTTCGCCGGGGCCGGCGCCGGCGAATCCGAGGGTGCGGACGGAACCGACCATGGTGCGGCGCGGGCGGCGACGACCGCCCCCGAGTCCCGAGAGCTCCCCGTGTGGGAGACCACGCCCGCTGCCCTCGACGCCTTCCTCGCCCGGGCGGTCGAAGCCG
>JACRCS010000431.1 GCA_016218905.1 Deltaproteobacteria bacterium | reverse complement strand
GGTGCCACGCGTCCGGCTCGGTGGCGTCGCATTAGCGCCTCGAGGTGGCCGCGCTTCGATGCGCGGGCCGGCGTCGCCGGCGAAGCACTCGCCATGGCCCGTTGCGGGGACCACTGTGTTGTCCGTGCCAAGTCCGCTGCGGCCGCCTGGTGGCTCCGGGGATTCGGAGAGCGGCTCGCCCAGCCCGGCGTGATGTGGGCGGACGCCTCCGGCCGACGCCGCGCTCTGGAGGCGGTCGACACCTCAGCACCGCCTCCTTCGGCCAGCTCCGAATTGCCCGCGCTCGTTCGCCGCAGGCTCGCCGACTACGCCGCGCCGGCTTGCCTCCCGCCTACCTGCCCAAGGACGAGATCGAGGAGACCGGCCATGAGTGACGCTTCGCTCCGGGCCGTCCACGGACCTCAAGACAACCCCCTTCCTCGCGAACCTTCCCCCGGAAGCGCTCTGGGTGCTGCTCGGGGCCGAGCATTTCGCTCACCGCGTCGAGGGCGCTCGTCCTCAAGGAGGGTTTGCGCTCCTCACCGGCGATCCCGGTTACGGGCAAGAGCAAGGCGCTGCACTGGCTGGCGAACCGCTTCGCCCGGATCCCTGATCTCACCGTCGGCGTGAAGGAGCGCCCCCAGAGCCAGCTCGGCGACTTCTACTGGGAGCTCTCCGAGCTTTTCGGGATAGTGCTCACGCCCGCCAACCGCTTCGGCGGTTTCAAGGCGCATCGCTCCCGCTGGCGCGCTCCCTGCGAATCGGCGCTCGTTCCGCCCTGTGCTCCTCATCGACGAGGCCCAGGAGGTCTCCTCCCAATGCCTGACCGAGCTTCGCCTGCTCCAAAGCGCCCGCTTCGACTCCGAGAGCCTGCTCCTTACGGTCCTCTGCGGGGACTCCCGTCTGCCGGATCGCTTCCGCCTGCCCGACCTCGTGCGGCTCGGCAGCCGCATCCGCGGCCCTAACTCGGCCCGCTGTCTCCCGAGGAGCGGAGGAACTACCTTGATCTCGCCCTCACCCAGGCGGGCCACCCACAGCTCATGGCGGCCGAGCCCACCCAGACGCTCTCGGCCCACGCCGCCGGAAACCTGCGCGTCCTCACCCAGATGGCCGCCGAACTGGTCACTGTCGGCGCCGAGCGAAACCTCCCCTGCCTCGACGAAAGCCTCTACTTCGAGGTGTTTGCCGCATCGGTCAAGCCGCGGCGGGCCCCCTCCCCTTCCAGGGAGCCGGGGAGAGCCGCATGAGCATTCACCAGGCGGTCGCACAAAGACGCTGGAAGGCCGGTCCATCGGATCTAGACCCTGCGCTCGCGACCGCACCCCCGACTCGAGGATCTCCGGACGGATCACCCCCGGACGAGCCCGACCCGACTCCATGAACTCCCGCCAAGCACCCCCAATCTCTTCGCGATTCGGGGCGTTCCCGCCCTCAACCGGAGACTTCCTCTCACTCGAGAGCATTCCTCCTTCTCCTTCCCGCGCTGATCGAGATGTGCCTTCTTGGCCCCGTCTGTCACCGATACACATGAATCAAAACAATACGTGTCAACCGGGTGGAACGGTGAGGGAAAGCACAACTTCGTTTGACTTCATGCTTCCTCCTGCGTTCGCCACCTGGGCAGGGAGATTGCATTCCCGTCTTCAGCGACCGCACGGCGCGGGGAGAAACGAACCTTGACTATTGGGCTGAAGGGACACAAATGCTAAGCAGAGTCGTCCGAATCGATCTGTCGCGCGGCAAAGTCTCGGAAGAGACCGCTCCTCCGGAGTACGCAAGTCTCGGCGGGCGGGGGCTGACCTCCGCGGTCGTCTCGCATGAAGTCGACCCCCGCTGCGATCCGCTGGACCCAGAGAACAAGCTGGTCTTTGCCCCAGGCCTTTTCGGCGGGAGCGTCATTCCCAACAGCGGCCGGCTCTCCGTGGGTGCGAAGAGCCCCCTAACGGACGGGATTAAAGAGTCGAACGTCGGCGGAATCACCGGACAGCTGCTGGCCGGTCACGGCATCAAGGCCCTGCTCGTCGAAGGGCGGTCAGAGGCAGGAGCAAAGTACGTCCACATCTGCGACGAAGGGGTATTCATCAAGCACGCCGGCGCGGATGCCAGCGTCGGCAACTATGCGCTCCATGCCGCCCTGAGAGAGAGGCACGGAAGCACGGCCGGAGTGCTGTCCGCCGGGCCCGCGGGAATGCACCGCATGCTCTGCGCAGGCATTGCCGGGTCCGACAGCGAAGGCAGACCCTCTCGGTACGCCGGGCGGGGTGGTCTCGGCGCGGTCATGGGATCAAAAGGCCTGCGGGCTATCGTCATCGAGCCTTCGAAAGGGCCTCGCCCGGCGGCAACCCCGGCACTCAAGGCCGCGGTGCAGGAGTTCGTGAAGGCGATTCGGGAGACCCCGGTCGTGGGACTCCTGCACGGGCTGGGCACGGCCGGAGTGATCGATCTCGCGTGCGAGATGGGCAGCCTGCCCGCGGAGTCGTTTCGAAGGGGCCGGTTCGAGGACTTCCGGAACATCAACGGAAACAAGCTCGCGGAGCTTCAGCGGGGCAGGAACGGAAAGACCGGCCACCGCTGCATGCCCGGCTGTGTCGTCGCCTGCTCGAACGTGTTCCTGAACGAGCGCGACGAACACGTAACGTCTGCGCTCGAGTACGAGACCCTGTGCCTGCTCGGCTCGAACCTCAAGATCGGCGACATCGACGTAATCGCAAGCCTTGACCGGGCCTGCGACGACGCCGGCGTCGACACGATCGAGCTCGGCGGCACGCTGGGCGTCGCCATGGACCAGGGACTGATTCGATACGGCGACGGCGAGCGAGCCCTGCAGATCATACAGGAGATCGCCCGGGGTATGGAGACCGGGCGCCTCTACGGGAACGGCGTCGTTCACCTGGCGCGAGCCGTGGGAGCGAAGCGGATCCCCGCGACCATGGGACAGGGCCATCCTGGGCACGATCCGAGGACTCTGAACGGCGTCGGTGTGACCTACGCGACGAGCCCCATGGGCGCAGACCACACCGCCGGCTTGGTGTTCAGCCCGGACAAGGCGAACGCGGTCGAGCAATCCAGAGAACACCAGCTTTACGCCATGCTCTGCGATACCCTGGGCCTTTGCATCTTCGTTTCCCAGACCGTACCCGTTTTGGCGCGCCTGTTCGGCGGATACTGCGGCCGAGAGGTCTCGGCTGACGACATGCGAGAGTGGGGGCTGAGCCTCATCCGAGAGGAAGTCGCGTTCAACGAAAGGGCGGGGGTTCCGCCGATCAAGGAGCGGATGAGCCGCCTCTTCCGAGAGGAGCCGCTCCCAGAGACCGGGAACCTCTTCGACACCGACATCGACGCCATGAAAAGGATCTTCGAATGAGGGGCCCCGTGCCCGTCTCGATAGCGAAAGGCAAAGGTAGGCCGTGAACAACATCGCCCGTTTCCTGCCGGAGAACGTCCGGAGCTTCGGAGAATACGAGCAGCTCCGTTACTTCGGAAAGGACCGGCACACGACACTGACGAACGTCCAGATCGAGGCCCAAGCAAGAGCGCTGGCTACCGGGCTCCGAAAGAGGGGGATCGGCAGGGGCGACGTCGTCGCGGTGATCGTAAGCAACATCGCCGAGATTCCTGAGCTCATGAACGGGGTCATGCGGACGGGTGCGACCTACCTCCCCGTGATCTTCGCCCTCACCCCGCCTGAAATCCGGGCCATCCTCCAA
The DNA here is from genome assembly GCA_016218905.1 of Deltaproteobacteria bacterium. The sequence goes on along the minus strand of JACRCS010000431.1, from coordinate 992 downwards.
GATTCGGGCGCCCGGCTCCTCATCACCGAAGAGAAGGTCTGGCCGAAGGTGAAGGAAGCGTGCGCCGGGCTGAGAAGCGTAGGCGAAATCGTCGTGATCGGAGGCGCCGCGGGGTCCGGCGTGACCTCGTACGGCGAGGTCACCGCGCACTCGGATGCCCTAGGGGACGTCCAGGAGGTAGACCCGGAAGACCTCGCGATCCTCATGTACACGGCAGGGACGACGGGCTCCCCGAAGGGCGTGATGCTCTCCCACGGGAACCTCGAGACCTGCATGAGGGACGCATCCACGGTCTGGCCGTCGAATCATGACGATCGGGTCCTGATCACCGTCCCGATGAATCACATCTACGGGGTCCTCTTCAACACCGAAAGCATCTGGCTCGGCGCGAGCACGGTGCTCCTGGACTGGTTCAATGCCGAATGGGTCCTCGAGCTCATCACCGAGCTCAAGCTCACCATCGTCCCCCTCGTCCCGACGATGATCACGATGATGATGGCGGCTTTCGACCCGGCGAAGCACAGCATGGCAAGCGTGCGCCGCATGATCAGTGCCGGGGCGCCTCTCGCGGAGGAGACGTTGACCCGGGCGCAGGTGCTCTTCGGGCTTCAGCTCTACCACGGCTACGGCCTGACCGAGGCGGCCTCGACCGTCGCTCGCCAGAGAGAGGACCGACCGTTCAAGTACCTGTCGGCTGGGCCCCCGATCCCGGGACTCGCACTCAAACTGCTTAGCGACGACGGGGAGGAGGTCCCCCCCGGATCGGAGGGCGAGATCCTCATCAAGGGGCCAGGCGTCACGCGGGGCTATTGGAAGAAACCCGAGGAGACTGCGGCGTCGATTACCGATGGATGGTTGAGGACGGGCGACATCGGGCGCTTCGACGAGGACGGCGAGCTTTACATCACCGGACGCAAGAAGGACATCATCATCCGCGGCGGCGAGAATATCGATCCGGGCGTCTCGGAAAACTGGCTCTACCGTCATCCGGC
>JACRCS010000430.1 GCA_016218905.1 Deltaproteobacteria bacterium | reverse complement strand
CTCCGCCTGCGCCCTCCGGACCGAGGCCCGGCTCGGGGGCCGGGCCTTACGAGTATACATGAGGATCCCAGATGGGATAAAAAGCTGTTTCGAAGCGCAAGGGCTGGCCCCAAGCACTGCGGGGTAACGGCCAACTAGAGCTAGAACCCAGCTTTTCTTGCGCCAGAGACGCAATTCTGCTGGGCACAAAGAAAGTGCTTGTCGGCTCGACGAGATGGTGTATACAATTACGAGCAATCTTGCACGCGCTACGCCGGGCCGCACCTCTTCCCGTGACGGCGGCCGGGGCCGTCGGCCTCTCCGGCTCATCCGGCGTCTGCGATTGAGGAGCGAGTTCGATGAATCTGAAGGAGAGAGTGGCCCGCGAGCTGAGGCAGGCAATCGTCCGGGGCGAGTACCAACCCGGCGCGCACCTGACCGAGGCAGCGCTCAGCGAACGCTTCAAGGTGAGCCGGACCCCCATCCGAGAGGCCCTGAACCAGCTCGAGAAGGAAGGGTTCGTCAAAATCGTGCCGGCGGCCGGAGCGCGCGTGGTGGCCCTCTCCCCCGAGCAGATCCTGGATATCTACGAGCTCCTGAGCATCTTGGAGGGGGCCGCGTGCCGGCTGGCGTGCAAGCACATCACGGACGAAGAGATCCGGAAGCTGGAAGAGTACAACTTCCTGTTCGAGAAGGCCGTGGAGGAGGAGAACGAGGAGTTGACCTTCCGCATCAACTGGCAGTTCCACTGGCTGATCACGGAGGCGACCCACAACAGCTATCTGGTGGAGGTCCGATCGAATTTCCGCGAGCTCGTGGATCGAATCGGGCGAGTCTCCCCCCGCATCCCGGCGCAGGTGAAGGCATCGCTGCAAGAGCACCGGCGGCTGACGGAGGCGCTGAAAGCCCGAAACGCGGCTCTGAGCGAATTCATCATGCGGGAGCATCTGGATGGCGCGAAGAAGCGGATCGCCGCCCACATCCAGCAAGAGGGGGACGCCGGACCCGACGGGCTTCCGCCGGAAAGGAAGAGACGGCGGAGAAAGGCGCGAAACGCAGAGCCCGAGACGGCGGGCGAGGGGTTTCGGGCGGTCGGGAGCGAGAATGTCAATTGAACGGCGAGTCGAAAGGTCCTCTTTCCGAGGCGGCGTGACATGTTCATCCAACAGCTGATCGGCGGAGTCTCCGCCGGGTTCGTGTACGCGCTCATCGGCCTGGCGACGACGCTCGTCTTCAAGGCCACCGACACCATCAACTTCGCCGTTGGCGAGATGATGATGGTCAGTGCCTTCGTGGCCTACACGCTGTTGAATGTCCTGAAGCTCCCCTACTACCAGGTCATTGTCCTGACCATCCTCTTCTCGGGCCTGCTCGGGCTTTTCCTGGAGCGGCTGGTCTTCCGCCCCGTGATGAAGGCGCCGGTCTTCACCGGGATCATGCTCACCTTCGGGCTAGCGCTCACGCTTCGGGGGATCGCCGGGGCGACCTGGAGCTTCGACACCTACACGATCGAGCCCGTCTTCTCGATCGACCCGATCCGCCTCTCGAAAGTGGTCGTCACTCCTCTCACGCTCGGGAACATCGCCGTCTCGATCCTTCTGATGCTCCTGCTCTTCTCCTTCTTCAAGTTCACGGTCCTCGGGGTGGGGCTGAGGGCCGCGGCGCAGAACCGGCTGGCCGCCGTGCTCATGGGCATCAAGGTGAAGCGGGTCAACTCGCTCACGTGGATGATCTCGAGCATGATCGGCGGGGTCGCGTCGATCCTGCTGGCCCCCATCACGTACATCGATACGAACATGGGAATCGTGGCCATCAAGGCGTTCGTCGCCTGTATCCTGGGCGGCTTCGGGTCGATCCCCGGCTGCATCTTGGGGGGAATCCTGCTCGGAGTCATGGAGTCGTTCGCAGGCTACTACCTCCCGACCGAGTACAAGCAGGCGTTCACCTTCCTCGTCCTGATCGGGGTGCTCAGCCTGAAGCCGACCGGCATCTTGGGCATCCCGAAGATGAGGAGGGTGTGACGTGGGGACGAGACGGCAGCTCGCGTTCCTGGCCTTGGCAGCAGTGCTCGTGGCGCTCCCTTTCTGCTCGTCCAAGTATCTGAATTACCTCTTCACCCTCTCCGGCGTCTACATCATCGCCGCCGTGGGGCTGAACATCCTCTTCGGGTTCACCGGGCTCATCTCCATCGCCAACGCGAGCTTCCTCGGGATCGGCGCCTACACCGCCGCGCTCCTGATGACCCGGGTGACGGCGGTGCCGTACCCGCTGGTCATCTTGGCGTCCGGCTCGGTCGCCGCGGTCTTCGGCCTCGCGATCGGCGTGCCCGCCCTGCGGCTCTCGGGCCATTACCTGGCCATGGTGACGATGGGCTTCGCCTTCGTGATGGATGAGGTCTTCCTGCACTGGAAGTCGGTGACGCAGGGGGCCCTCGGGATCCAGGTGCCGAAGGCCCAGGTCCTGGGGTTCGTCTTCGGCGGGCCGACGAGCAAGTACTTCCTGGTCCTCTTCTGCGCAACCGTCATGGTGGTCCTCGCCAGGAACATCCTGAAGACCAAGACGGGCCGCGCGTTCGTCGCGATCCGGGATCACGAGATCGCGGCCGAGACCATGGGCATCGACCTCGTCTGGTACAAGACCCTCTCCTTCGCGATCAGCGCCTTCTTCGGCGGAGTGGCGGGGGCCCTGTACGCGCCCGTCGTCTCCTACATCGACCCGTCCAGCTTCAACTTCCTGACCTCCACCCTGCTCCTCGAGATGGTCATCGTCGGCGGTACCGGCTCGATCCTCGGTTCCGTGCTCGGCCCGCTCTTCCTGACCTTCCTCCCGGAGGCCGTCGGGAAGGACTACCAGCTCTACCTGATCCTGATCCAGGGCGTCGTGCTCATGCTCGTGCTCATCTTCATGCCCCAAGGCGTCGGCAACGCGATCCAGAAGGTCCTGGCGAGGCGGAAACCGAAAGAGAAGGAGTTTGCCGTCTCGCTGCTCACCTTTGGAGAGCAACAACCAAGAGAGGAGATCGCCCATGAGTAAGAGGATCCTGCCCCTCGTAGCCTGCGCCCTCTTGCTTTCGGCAGCCCAAAGCGTCGGGGCGGCCGAGGTGCGGGGGGTCACGAAGGACAAGATCGTCACCGGGGCGTGGGTGGCCATGTCCGGGCCGCTCGCGTATCCGGGACTCAGCATCTCGAACGGGAACAAGGCGTACTTCGACTACATCAACGACCAGGGCGGGATCCACGGTCGCAAGATCGAGTACGTCGCCTACAACGACGACTTCAGCCCGCCCAAGTCGGTCGCCGCGGCAAGAAAACTCGTGGAAAGGGACGAGGTGTTCTTGTTTGCCAACCCAATGGGCACGCCGACGACGCTGGCGGCGCTCCCCGTGGCCAAGGAATTCAATGTACCCATCATGAATCCCGGCTCCGGTTCACCGACGCTTCTCAAAGACAACCGGCTGGTCTTCTTCTGCCACATCAACTTCTTCGACCAGATGAACGGGATGGTGGACTACCTGGTCAAAGAGAAGAAGCTGAAGAAGATCGCGATGTTCGGCGCCAAGGGAGAGATTGGGGAGATCACCCGGGCGGGAGCGGCGGCGCGGCTCAAGAAGCACGGTCTCGAACTGGTATCCTACGACGACGCCTCGCCCGACGACGTCGACGTGACCGCCCAGTTCAACAAGTTCCGGAGCGCGGGCGCCGACGCGGTCATCGTCACGGCCACGCCCAAGCCCGCGTCGCTGATGCTCCAGGAGATGAAGAAGCAGAATTGGAATCCGGTCAAGTTCCTCTACGGCCCCCTCACCGACCAGGTCCCGAAGATGGCGCGGGAGGCGGCCGTGGGCGCCGTGGTCTACCACTGGCTGGCGACGGTCGACTCCAACCTCCCGGGCGTCGTGGAGTTCAGGAAGATCATGGCGAAGTACGCGCCCAAGGTGGAGATCAACGAGTACACGCTGGACGGCTTCGTCGGGGCCAAGGTGACCGCAGAGATCTTGAAGCGCGCCGGAAGGGATCTGACCCCTGAGAAGTTCATCGCCGCGGCAGAGACGCTCAAGGACTTCGATACGGGTACGGGCATCAAGATCACTTTCACGCCCAACGACCACAGCGGCTCGAAGTACGGCGCCATTTCGGTGGTCAAAGGCCCCGCGGACCCGGAGTGGAAGACCGTGAAGTTCGAGCCGATCGTCGGGTGGCACGCGGTGGCCGAGTGACGGGCTCCGCGACTTCGTAAGAACGGGTGAGAGCATGGCCTACTTCTCCGTCCGGAACCTGAGCAAGAGCTTCGGAGGCCTGAGTGCGCTCAGCGCGCTCAGCTTCGACGTCGAAGAGGGCGAGATCTTCGCCGTCATCGGCCCGAACGGGGCGGGTAAGACGACGGTCTTCAACTGCATCAGCAAGGTCTACCCCGCGGACCGGGGAGAGATCCGGTTCGGCGGCGAAGACCTCCTCAAGCTGAGACCCCACTGCATCCCTCGGCTCGGCATCGCCCGCACGTTCCAGAACATCGCCCTCTTCTCCAAGATGTCCGTGCTCGAGAACGTCCTCGTCGCGAAGCACGCCAGGATGAGGACGGGCCTCGTCCAAGGGGCGCTGGGGCTCGCCTCCTCCCGCCGCGAGGAGAGGGCGATGCGCGAGGCCGTGCAGGAGGTTCTTCGGTTCGTGGGGCTGGCGGGAGTCCAGGACCAGGTGGTCGCGGACCTGCCCTACGGGTACCAGAAGCGGGTGGAGCTGGCGCGGGCGCTCGCCATGCAGCCGAAGCTCCTCCTGCTGGACGAACCCGTCGCCGGGATGAACACGGCCGAGGCGCTGGCGATGGGGAGACTCATCCAGGACATTCAGGGCCGGCTCGGGATCACGAGCATCCTCGTCGAGCACAACATGAGGCTCGTGATGAGCATCTCGGACCGGATCTGCGTGCTCAACTACGGTCAGAAGATCGCGGAGGGCTCGCCCGCCGAGGTGAAGAGCAACCCCGTGGTCGTGGAAGCCTATCTCGGCAAAGAGAAGTCCGGCGCCTTCCTGTCGAGCGTGGTGGGAGTGTAGGGCGGTGGCCTCCGCCGAAGGCCCCGCCGGGAAGGAGTGGCCCGGTGCTCAAGGTTGACGGCATAGAGACCTGTTACGGCCCCATTGCCGCGGTGAAGGGGGTCTCCTTCGAGGTGGACGGCGGCGACATCGTCACGATCCTCGGGGCAAACGGCGCGGGAAAGAGCACGATCATGAGGACCATCTCCGGGCTCACGCCCCCCGCCCGGGGCCGGATCGAGTTCCTCGACCGTAGGATCGACCGGACCCCCCCGGAAGCAATCGTCCGGATGGGCATCTCCCACGTTCCCGAGGGCCGCGAGATCTTCCCGGAGCTGACGGTGCGGGAAAACCTGCGGGTAGGCGCCTTCACCCGTCGGGATACCCGGGAGGTCGTCCGGGACATGGAGGGGGTGTACGAATACTTCCCGGTCCTCAAGGAGCGCGCCGATCAGCTCGGAGGAACGCTCAGCGGGGGAGAGCAGCAGATGCTGGCCATCGGCCGGGCCCTCATGAGCCGGCCCAAGATGCTCCTGCTGGACGAGCCCTCCATGGGCCTGGCCCCCCTGATCGTGGACGAGATCTTCCGGATCATCCGCGCCATCCACGACTCGGGCACCTCCATCCTCCTCGTCGAGCAGAACGCCGTCATGGCGCTGGAGGTGGCCAACAAGGCCCACGTCCTGGAGACCGGGAGGATCGTCGTATCGGGCTCCGCGAAGGAGCTGCTGGAGAACCCAGAGGTCAGCCGGGCCTATCTGGGAATGTGAGCCCTCCAGGAGGACGCCTCCATGGACCCCCAGCCCGCCTACGTGGGCAAGCGCCTCCCCAGACCCGACGCCCGGGAGAAGGTGACGGGGCAGGCGCGTTTCCTCCCGGATCTCGAGTTTCCGGGCCTCCTGGAGGGGAAGATTCTGAGGAGCCCTCATCCTCACGCCCGGATCCTTCGCCTCGACTCGTCCCAGGCGAAGAGGGCCCCGGGGGTCAGAGCAGTCATCACCGCGGCCGACACGCCCGGCATCCCGTTCCCGTCCGTCCGAGAACTCGCCCAAAAGCTCCCCCTCGCCAGAGACAAGGTCCGCTTCATCGGAGACGAAGTGGCCGCCGTGGCGGCGGTCTCGTCCGAAGTAGATCTCCCCCTCGATCCGCTCAAGGTCTGCGAAGCGCTCCGCCGTCGAGCTCCTTCAGAGGAGGCAGCCACGTGAACAAAGATCTTCGAACGTTTCTGGATCAGATCAGACGCCTGGGACCGGACTACTTCGTGTCCGTCGAGAAGGAGCTGGAACCGAAGTTCGAACCCTGCGTCATCCAACAGAAGCTCGCGGCGGAGCGGAGGTATCCCGTCGTCTTCTGTGAACGGATGAAGGGGTCGAGTCTCCCTCTGGTCACGAACCTCTTCGGAAGTTACGAGCTCCTGGGTCTTGCCCTAGGCATCGAGCCGGGGAAGCCGAAGGAGTTCATCCTGAAGAAGTATCAGGAGAAGATCTCGCGGCCTGTCCCCGTTCGGGAGGTCTCGAAAACGAGCGCTCCGGTCAAAGAGCTCGTCGCGAGAGGGACCGAGGTCGATCTGGGCCGACTTCCCATCGTCCACCACGCCGAGATGGACTCGGGCAAGTACATCACGGTCGGTTGCCTGATCGCCCGGCATCCCGACTCCGGCATTCCCAACGTCGGAATGTATCGGCATGAGGTGCAGGGCGCCAACCTGCTCGGTTCCATGTTCAACCCCGCCCACCACGCGGCCTACCTCTACCGCAGGTACAAGGAACTGGGAAGACCCATGGAGGTGGTGCTCTTCGTCGGGCACCATCCGGCTGCCGTCATGGGCTCCCTCGCGCGGGGCCCGGTCAACGAGCTCGAGATCATGGGCGCGCTGCTCGGCGAGCCCCTGGAGGTCGTTCCCGCGGAGACGGTCGACCTGCCGGTCCCCGCGTTTGCGGAGATCGCCATCGAAGGCGTCCTGTCCCCGGAGAGGGAGACGAGCGACGGCCCCTTCGCCGAGTACACCGGCTACTACGGCCCCCCGAAGTCGCCCATTCCCCTGCTGCAGGTGAGCGCGATCACCATGCGGCGGGACGCCATCTTCCACGACCTCGACCCCGCGCACCGGGAGCACAACGTCTCGGGGGTGCTCGCGTTCGAGAGCTCGGTCTACGACTCCGTGAAGAAGCTCGTGCCCTCCGTGACGGGGGTCTACATGCCGCCGTCCGGGTGCAGCGTCTTCACCGCGTACATCGGCATCAAGAAGCGGGTTCCCGGCGAGGGGAAAGCGGCCGGCCTCGCGGCGCTCAGCGCGGAACCAGGCTTGAAGATGGTCATCGTGGTCGACGAGGACATCGACATCCGCGACGAAGAGCAGGTTCTGTGGGCCGTGAACACCCGCTGCCAGGCCGATGCGGGACTGACGATCATCCCCCAGACGATGGGAGGCCACCTGGACCCCTCGGCCTACGGAGAGATCCGCACCGAGCGAGGACCGATGGCCTCCAAACTGATCGTCGACGCGACGAAACCGGTGAACCTCCCGTTCGCCAACCGGATCTCCCCTCCCCGAGAGCTCTGGGAAAGAGTGCGGCTCGAGGACTACCTCCGCAAGGGATGAGGAGCCCCCACGATGCGGGAAGTGCGCGATCTCGAAGACGGCGAAAAACCCCTCCCGAAGGAAAAGGCGGGGACGGTTCGAGCCAGGCTGGGCAGCGCCCTTTCGATCGCCCTGACCTGTTTCGTCCTCCTCACCGTGACGGTCTACCTCATCGACCCCTTCGAGCAGCGCTCCGCGTTTCTCGCCGGGAGCCTGATGCTCGTGTTCGTCCTCTTCCCTCTCCGGAAAGGGCGCCACGAAACCGGCTGGAGCACGGCGGTGAGCGGGCTCCTAGTCCTTTCCAGCCTGGCCGTGGGCGCGTACCTCGTCTGGAACTTCAGGGAGCTGGCGGAACGCGTGGGGGACCCCACCCGTTGGGACGTGGTCGTGGGCATCCTCCTCGGGCTCCTCGTGCTGGAGGCCGCGCGCCGCGCGATCGGATGGACCATGGTGATCCTGGCCGTGGTCTTCGTGATCTACGGTTTCGCCGGCTCGCTGATCCCGGGCCCGCTGGGGCATCGCGGGATGAGCGTCGACTCCATGATCACGAACCTCTCCTTGACCCTCAACGGCTTCCTGACCGTTCCGGTTCAGGTTATCATCTGGTACGTCGTTCCCTTCATCATCTTCGGTGCGTTTCTGTCGGAGGCGGGGACCGTCGACTTCTTCTCCGAGCTGGCCAACACCCTGGTGGGCTGGAGCACGGGGGGACCGGGAAAGATCTCGGTCGTGTCGAGCGGCCTCTTCGGCACCGTCTCCGGGAGCGCGGTCGCCAACGTGATGGTCGACGGCTGGCTGACGATCCCGATGATGATCAAGAACGGGTTCCGGCCGATGGAGTTCGCGGCGGCGGTCGAGGCCGCCGCCTCCACCGGAGGACAGCTGATGCCCCCGGTGATGGGAGCCGCCGCGTTTCTCATGGCGGAGTTCCTGGGCGTCTCGTACTTCTCCGTGATGAAGGCGGCCATCGTCCCGGCCGTTCTCTACTACATCGCCCTCTACGCGTCGGTCCACTTCCAGGCGCAGAAGCTCCAGCTCACCTACTCGAAAGCCACCCCGAGGCAGGTGGTGTGGAACCTGGCCGCGCTCCTGAAGTCGCGCGGGCACCTGCTGATCCCGATCCTCCTGCTGCTCGGGATGATCCTCAAGGGTTACAGCCCGACGTACTCCGCCGTGATCTCCATCTTCGCCGTCATCGCCTGCTCCTGGATCCGGAAGGAGCAGAGGCTCACGCCGAGAAAGATCCTCCACGCCCTCGAGACGAGCGGGAAGAGCTCCCTCGGCGTCCTCGCGGCCGGAGCGTGTGCCGGGGCGGTGATCGCGGTGACCCTCTCGTCCGGATTGGGCCTCAAGATCTCGGAAGTCGTCGTCGCCGCCTCCGGGGGCCATCTGACCCTGGTCCTGCTCCTCACGGCGATCGCGAGCCTGATCTTCGGGATGGGCCTTCCGAGCGCCGTCTGCTATATCCTCCTCGCCACCCTCGTCGGGCCGGCGATCGTCAAGAGCGGCGTCGTCCCGCTCCTCGCCCACCTCTTCATCTTCTACTTCGGCATGCTCGCCATGATCACGCCGCCGGTCGCGTACGCCTCGTACGCGGCGGCGACGATCGTCGACGCGAACATCATGATGACCGGCGTCTGGTCCTGCCGGATCGCGTTCTCGGGCATCCTGCTCCCCTTCGCCTTCGTCTACGGTCCCTCTCTGGCCCTGATGGGGGGCTTCGGGGAGGTCGCGGTCAGCGTCGTGACCGCCCTGATCGGCGTCGTCTGCCTCTCGGGAGCCAACATCGGGTACTTCAACCGGAGAGAGCTCGGGTGGCTCGACCGGCTCCTGCTGGCCGCGGGGGCCCTCAGCCTGGTCTGGGTGAGCTACTTCTCGAGCCTCGTCGGGCTGGGGCTGCTGGCGGTGGTCTTCTTCCGCCACGGCGGCATTCACATGCGGCTCTCGCGAGCCCCTTCCGTCCTTCCGGCGGTCGGCGGCGGCTCGGGGGAACTCGTCTCGGTCGAACCCTCCCGGGCGCCCTGCAAAGATGCGTAATCACCTCGTCTTCCCACCCTCCCGCACCCACTGCCCCAACCGATGGAGGCCTCTCATGAACAAGACCGCTCTGGCCGGCCTGACGTTCGTTCTGACGACCACGCTTCTGTGCGCCCCTGCCCACTCCGAGAGCCGGCGGATTTCCATCGGGACTGCCGACGTCGGCGGCACGTACTACCCGATGGGGGGAAGCATGGCAAACCTGATCAGCAAGAAGCTTCCCGGGTTCGAAGCCACGGCCCTCGTCACCGCGGGCGCGGTCGAGAACATTCGGCTTCTCGACAAGAAGGAAGTCGACATCGGTTTCACCTTGAGCTTCCTCAGCCACAAGGCCATGGAAGGTGAAAAGCCCTTCAGCAAGAAGATCGACCACCGCGCGATCATGACGCTCTACCCGAACATCGTCATGCTAGTCACGCTCGCCGACTCCAACATCAAGAGCTGGAAGGACTTGAAGGGCAAGCGAGTCTCCGTCGGCGCGGCGGGGAGCGGTCTCGAAAATGCCTTCAAGGACATCCTGGACGCGGAGGGGTTGACGTACAAGGATTTCACGCCCGTCTACCTCGGCACCTCCGAAGCATCGGACGCGGTCCTGGACAAGAGGGTCGACGCTTCGGCCATGGGAGGAAGCTTCTTCTCCCCGTCGCTCAAGTCGATGTCGATGTCGAAGAAGGTCTACGTGGTTCCGGTCAGTAAAGAGGGGCACCAGAGGTTGTCGGCCCGAACCCGCAACTCCTATTCCGGCATCATCATCCCCGCCAACGCGGCTCCGGGCTTTCCGGAGGACTCGCTGCAGATCGAGACGCCCGTGCAGTTGGCGGTCCGAGCGGATGAGGACGAGAGCTTCGTCTACAACCTGCTCAAGTTGACGTTCGAGAACATGGCCGAGCTCCGGCAGAGCCACAAGGTCTGGGAGTACGTGGACGTGAAGCGGGGCGCGGTGCGGGGGCCCTTGCCCTTTCATCCCGCCGCCGTCAAGTTCTACAAGGAGAAAGGGGTGTGGAAGGACTAAGCCGTAGAAACGGCAGGTCTGCTCAGTATTTAAGCAGCGCCCACAATCCCGCTTGCTCGGCGTGTACTCCCCGCGTATCATGAGGCGACCGTCTGAGAGGGCTGCTTAGCCGTTAAGCAGCCCCTTTTCTCGCCCGCCCGCCGGCCCTCCAGAGAAACCCTCGAATTCCCGGCACTTCCGAGAGAGACGGCAGAAAGCTCCGCCTTGGCCCGCGGATTGCAGTCCGCGTGTCTCGCCTTCGTTTCGGGTGTCGTCCCCTGTGCACGGAAGGAGTTCCCGATGTGTCGACTATGCACGCTCGTTTCCGCCGAGTACTTCTCCCCCATGGAGAACATCCTCGCGCTGGAGACGATGAAGGAAGGCCACGACGGCTCGGGCCTCGGCCTGGTCCTCAAGGACCTGGGCGGCGAGTTCGAGGGTCTCAAGCAGTACCCGATCCTCTCGGCCATCACGACCGACAAGGGCTACTACGAGGTCGACGACTACATGGTCGCCCAGGGCTTCCGCACGAAGTACATGTGGGACCCCGCGCTCAACCCGAAGGCCGCCAAAAACATCCAGAAGCGGGACCGCTACCTGGTCAAGGCCTTCGACTACCCGGACTGGGCGAAGGACAAGCCGTGGGAGGAGAAGGCGGCGCTCCTCACGAAGACGCGCCTCGAGCTCCGGAAGATGGGCGAGAAGGACGAGTCGGTGTGGGCCTTCAGCTTCTGGCCGGACGTCGTGACCCTGAAGGAAGTGGGCGATCCGCTGGAGGTGGGTGAGTTCTTCGGGCTCGACACGAAGCCGATCACGGCGAAGGTCGTCTTCGCGCAGGGCAGGCAGAATACCAACTACGCCATCAACCTCTACGCCTGCCACCCCTTCTTCATCCAGGGCTTCTTCACGATGACGAACGGCGAGAACACCGCCTTCGTCCCGATCCGGGAGTACCTGATGGGCCGGGGCAACCCCGCCTACATCGGGTACAACTCCGACAGCGAGGTCTTCACGCACATCCTGCACTACGGGCGGACGAAGCTCGGCTACCCGCTCAAGTACTACAAGGACGTGATCACGCCCCTCAAAGACCAGGAGATGGAGCGCCGGAAGGACCGCGAGGCGATCCGGCTCATGAAGAAGAGCCTGCGGCTCCTGACCATCGACGGACCCAACTGCGTCATCGGCTGCGACCGGGACGGCACGGTCTTCATGGTGCAGGATACGAAGAAGCTCCGCCCCGGCGTCGTGGGCGGGGTCAAGGGGAAGATCGCGCTCATGTCGGAGGTGTGCGGCGTCACGGCCGCGATTCCCGGCCGCGACATGAGCAAGGACGTCTTCCCGATGAAGTATGAATTCGTGTTCGTCCGACCGGGCGCAGAGGAGATCGAGGTATGGAATCAGCTGGACGGCTCGACCACAACCATCAGCTTGGCGTAAACGAACTCCCCTACATCGTCCGCTGGGAGGACTCCCTCTGCACCCGCTGCGGCCGGTGCACGGCCGTCTGCCCGGTGAAAGCGATCGAGCCGGGCGTGGTCGAGCGGCGCGTCGTGGAGTCGAGCGGCCCGATCCCCCTGCCGACCACGGTGCGGAAGGTCGTCGCGGGCGTCCGCCAGGCCACCGACGTGAGCCGCTACTGCGTGGGCTGCGCCACCTGCCGCGTCGTCTGCCCCAACGGCGCGATCGCGCCGGAGTTCAACCCCGCAAACAAGCTCGCGTGGCACGTGAACCGCGGCGGTGAGCCCCACAAGCGGGGCGGCCGGCGAAACGACCCGGCCACCTCGACCCTGGACCGGCTGAAGTTCACCCGCATCTCGATGCTCACGGACCCGGCGCTCGACGCCGGCCGCCACGAGTTCCGGGTGCGGACGCTGCTCGGCCGGAATCTCCCGCCCGAGGCGCTCCCCCTCCGCCTCGAAGGGGACGACCTGATCCCCGACGGCACGCCCTACATCCCGCCCGTCCGGGAGATCTTCCCGATCCGGATCGGCGGCATGTCGGTCGGCGCCCTCTCTCCGCACATGTGGGAGGGGCTCGCCATGGGCGTCGCGTACCTGAACGAGGTGAAGCAGATCCCGGTGGTCATGTGCACCGGCGAGGGCGGGATGCCGCCCCGGCTCCTCAAGAGCCCGTTCCTGAAGTACTTCATCCTCCAGATCGCCTCGGGCTACTTCGGCTGGGACGAGATCCTCCACGCGGTCCCGCAGATGCAGTGCGACCCCGCGGCCGTCGAGATCAAGTACGGTCAGGGCGCCAAGCCCGGCGACGGCGGGCTCCTCATGGCCTCGAAGGTCCTCAAGCTCATCGCCCGGATCCGCGGCGTGCCCGAGTTCGTGGACCTCTCCTCGCCGCCGACCCACCAGACCAAGTACTCCATCGAGGAGGCGGTCGCGAAGATGATCACCTCCATGTCCATGGTCTTCGGGTTCCGGGTGCCGGTCTACCCGAAGATCTCGGGGACGAAAACCGCCCTGGCGGTCCTGAACAACCTCGCCCGCAACCCGATCGCCGCGGCGCTCACGATCGACGGCGAGGACGGCGGCACCGGGGCGGCGTACAACGTCTCCCTGGACAAGATGGGCCACCCCATCGCCTCGAACCTGCGGGAGTGCTATCTGACTCTGGTGCGGATCGGCAAGCAGAACGAGCTTCCGCTCTTCGCGGCCGGGGGCGTGGGCAAGCACGGGAACCTGGCCGCCAACGCCGCGGCGCTGATCATGCTCGGCGCCTCGGGGGCCGACTGCGCCAAGTACGTCATGCAGGCCGCCGCCGGCTGCGTCGGCGACGAGCGCAACCGCTGCAATATCTGCAATACCGGCAAGTGCCCCAAGGGCATCACCACCCAGGACCCGAAGCTCTACCGGCGCCTCGATCCCGACCGCGTGGCCGAGCGGGTCGTCGAGATCTTCGTCTCGGCGGACAAGGAGCTCCGGAAGATCTTCGCCCCCATGGGCCGCTCCACCGAGCTCCCCATCGGGATGTCGGACGCGTTGTCGGTGGACGATCCGGCGATCGCCGAGCGGCTGCAGATAACCTATGCGTGCTGATTCGCCGGGAGGAACAGGTTTGGGCATTCGGCTACCGGCGCCTCATAGGTCACATAGGACCTATGAGTCCTATAGGAGCAAGCAATGATTGAGATAAAGGGAAGAGCCAACGGCGACAGAGTCTCCTCCAAGGAGATCGACGAGCAGATCCAGGCCGCGGTCAAGAACGGGAAGCGGCGCCTTCGGCTCGTGGCCGACGGGCAGCACGGGATCGGGGGGCGCATCTGGCCCCTGCCGGACGGCGAGGCCGTCAAGATCAAGGTCGAGGGCGCGGCCGGGCAGCGTCTCGGGGGCATGGCGATGCCGGGGACCGAGATCGTGCTCGAGGGGTCGGCCTCCGACGACGTGGGTTGGCTCAACACCGGCGCCACGATCACCGTGCTCGGCGACGTGGCGAACGGCGCCCACAACGCCGGCGCCCAGGGGAAGCTCTACGTCCAGGGGGGCGGCGGCGCCCGCTGCGACACCCTGACCAAGTTCAACCCGCGCTTCCCCCCCGTCCAGTCTTGGTACTTCCGGGACGTCGGCGACTCCTTCGCCGAGTTCAAGGCCGGCGGCATCGCCGCCGTCTGCGGCGTGAACCCTCGCAACCCCGAGAACATCCTCGGCTACCGCCCCTGCGTCGGCATGGTGGGCGGGACCATCTACTTCCGGGGACCCATCCAGGGCGTGAGCACGGCGGACGTGCGGATCGCGGAGCTCACGGACGCGGACTGGGCGTGGCTCACCGAGAACATGAAGCCCTTCCTGAAGGCCGTGGAGCGGATGAGCTTCTACAAGTCGCTCACCCGCACTCGCGAGGATTGGCGGAAGATCGTGGCCCTCACGCCGGCCGAGCGTTCCGGCCTGGCGGAGAACAAGGTCTCGATGGAGTCCTTCCGCACCCAGGCCTGGTACCCGGGCGTGGGGAGCGGCGGCATCTTCGGCGACCTGATCGACGGCGAGAGCACCATCCTGCCCTTCATCGTGAACGGCGAGAACCGCCTCAAGCGGCCCGCCTGGGAGAATGACCGCTTCGCGCCGCCGTGCGCGGGCTTCTGCCCCACCGGGATCCCGACGCACGAGCGCACGCGCCTCATCCGCGAGGAGCGCCCCGAGGAGGCCCTGGACCTGGTGCTCCGCTACTCGCCCTTCCCGGGCACGGTCTGCGGCTACGTCTGCCCGAACCTCTGCATGGACGCCTGCTCCCGCCAGGTCCACCTGAAGGATCCCGTGGACGTCTCCTTCCTGGGCCGCCTGAGCCTCGACCGGCCGGCGCCGAAGGCGGAGAAGGCGCGGCCGCAGCGGGTGGCGGTCGTCGGAGCGGGGCCGGCCGGCCTCTCGGCGGCGTGGCAGCTCGCCCTCAAGGGTTACCGCGTGAGCCTCTACGAGCGGGAGGAGCGGCTCGGTGGGAAGATCTTCTACTGCATCCCCGAGGACCGTCTGCCCCGGGAGATCCTCCAGAAGGAGCTCGAGCGGGTGACCTCCCTCGGCGTCGAGGTCCACGCCGGAACGGCCGTGGACAAGGCGAAGTACGAGGAACTCCACGGGAGCCACGACGCGGTGATCCTCGCCACCGGCTCCCACTCGCCCCGGACGATCCCCTTCCCCGGCTATGAACACGTGATCCCCGGCATCGTCTTCCTGAAAGAGATCAACGCCCGCAACCCCCGCGACCTCACCGGGCACAACGTCGTCGTGATCGGCGCCGGGAACGTGGGCATGGACATCTGCGTCGAGGCCTTCAACCACGGCGCGGCCACGGTGACCGCGGTCGACATCCAGAAGCCCCTCTCCTTCGGGAAGGAGCAGAAGATGGCGCGGGCGCGCGGGACCGAGATCCTCTACCCGAAGATCACCGAGCGCTACGACCACGAGGCGAAGACGATCCATTTCAAGGACGGGACCTCGCTGCCCGCCGACGCGGTCTTCATCTCCATCGGCGAGTCGCCGGAGCTCTGGTACCTGCCCGCCTCCATCGACCTCGAGCGGGGCTTCATCCGCGTGGACCCGACGGGCCAGACGAACGACCCGAAGGTCTTCGCGATCGGCGACGTGACCGCGCCGGGCCTCATCACCAACGCTATCGGCGCGGGCGTGAAGGTCGCCGGGTACGTCCACTCGCTCCTCTCCAAGACGGAGTACGAGGACGACGCGAAGAAGGTCATCCCCTACGAGCGGATCAAGTTCCAATACTACGAGCGGTCCCGGGGAAGCGACCTCTCGCGGACGTGCGAGGGCGAAGGCGCGAAGTGCCTCTCCTGCGCCAGCTGCCGCGATTGCCACCTCTGCGAGAGCTCCTGCTACTGGGGCGCCATCAGCCGCCGGGAGCTCTCGGGCGGGGAGTACGAGTACGTGGTCGACGAGGACCGCTGCATCGGCTGCGGGTTCTGCGCGGGCGTCTGTCCTTGCGGGATCTGGAGTCTGTACGAGGGGTAGGGGGGAGTTGTCAGTTCACTCCCAGGCGGTAGAGCTGGACGAGGATCGGTCTGCGGGCTCTCCCGTCGGGCGCGCGCAGGTGGGCCTTGAGGGCCGAGACGGCATCGGGGTCTCCCAGGTTCGCGAGCTCCCGAGCCGCCCAGTCCTGAACGAGCTCGTCCTCATCGCCGAGCTCCTGCGAGAGGAGCCTGAGCCTCTCCTTCCGGCTCCGGCCCTTCAGCTCGATCTTCCCCTTTGCGATCCGCGCCGCGGCCCGGTTCCTCGACTTCGGCTGCGCGAGCACGGCTTCGAGGGCCTCGAGCGCCTTCTCGTCCCGGATCTGCCCTAGCGCCTCGAGGGCCGCCCGCTGCACCCGGGGGTCCTCGCTGCGGCTCTGTTCGAGGGCGACGCCCAGCCCCTTCCCGTCCCCCAGGAGTCCCAGGGCGCCGGCGGCGCAGCAGCGGACCGAGGGGTCCGCTGCCGAGAGGAGCGACTCGACGTAGGGCTGACTCTCCCGGTCGCCCAGGGAGCCGAGCGCGTTCAGGACTGCGCACTTGGAGGGGGCCTGTCGCACCCGGCCGAGGAGCTCCAGGAGCGGCGAGAGGGCCCGAGGATCCTTGAGCTTTCCGAGGGCGTCGACCGCGGCGTGCTGAGCGTTGGCGCTCCTCGATCCGAGGAGCTGGACGAGCCCCGGGACCGCTTCCCGGGCGCCCAGCTCGCCGGCGAGCTGGGCGGCCACGGTCCGGACGGCGTCGTTCTCGATGGAGAGCGCCTCCGCCAGGAGGGGCCCCGCCCTGCGGCCCATCCGCAGGAGCTCGCGGAAGGCGGCGTTGCGCTCCGCCTGGCCCCCGCTCCGGAGAGCGGCCAGGACCTGCTCCCGCGCGGCCTCGCCGTCCGCGGCCGAGGGCCCCTCCGCCGCGCCGGCCGGCGTGAAGGACTGACCGAAAGCGGCCGGGAGAACCAGGAAGAGAGCGAGCAGAGCCTGTCGGAACATGGGCCTCTTTCTGTCCGGAGCGGCGACAGGGTATCAGCGGGGCGCGGAGACGACGAGGGATTTTTACCGTCCGGTCGGTGGAGAACTCCTGCTATACTAGCGCTCCGCTCCGGCCGGCAGGCGCTTCGGCCGGAGCACACGTTGTGGCTTCCCAGTGAAGCGAGATCCTGGAGGAGGAGAACCATGGCAGAGTCCACCCAGGCGGCCTTCATCCATGCGAGCGTCGACAGCGGCATCGCGACGATCACGATTCGCCGGCCGGAAGCGCTCAACGCGCTCAACGAGCAGGTCGTCTCCGAGCTGGAGGCCGCCTTCGACCAGGCCTCCCAGCGTCCGGACGTGCGCGCGGTGGTTCTCGAAGGCAGCGGCAAGGCGTTCATCGCCGGCGCGGACATCAAGTTCTTCATCGAGCACGTGGAGGCCGGGACCATCCCGAAGATCCTGGAGTTCACCCGGAGGGGGCACCGCCTGCTCCGGAAGCTCGAGACCTGCTTCAAGCCCGTCATCGCCAAGGTGAACGGGCTCGCCCTGGGCGGCGGGACCGAGCTCTCGCTGGCGTGCCACGCCATCGTCGCCACGGAGAAGGCGAGCTTCGGGCTGCCGGAGACCGGGATCGGAATCTACCCGGGCCTGGGCGGCACCCAGCGGACGCCGCGGGCGGTAGGCAAGGAGCTCGGGAAGTACCTCATCTTCTCGGGCCAGCTCGTGGACGGGAAGACCGCCCACGAGCTCGGTCTCGCCCGCTACTTCGCGCCCTCCGAAGAGGTGGACGCCTACGTGAAAGAGCTCGTCCTTTCGGGGAAGATCGCCGACAAGTTCGCGCCGAGGCCGGTCCCCCAGGGCTGGGAGCCCGTCGCCGAGGCCTTCTCGGACGCCCGCGTGGCGGACATGATCGCCGGCAAGGCCGCGGGCGACGACCCACGCGTCCAGCAGGCCGCGAAGGTCATCCCGCGCAAGGCGCCGCTCGCCATCCGCTTCGCAAACCGCGTCGTCGACGAGGGCCTCCGCAAGGACCTGGAGTCGGGCCTGGAGCTCGAGCTCTCCGGCCTCATGGAGATCTTCGCGACCAAGGACGCCCTCCACGGGCTGAAGAGCATCGGCGCCTACAAGCCCGAGTTCAAGGGAGAGTGACCATGGCGTTCCAGCCGTTCCGCTGCCAGAAGCAGATGAAGGAGCTCATGGCCGGCCACTTCCGCGAAGTGGACGAGGCCGCGCGCGACCCCGAGCAGAAGGTCGCCTGGTGCACGAGCGTGGGACCGGCGGAACTTCTCCTGAGCTTCGGCTTCAAGGTCTACTTCCCGGAGAACCACGGAGCGCTCCTGGGAGCGACCCGCGTCGCCAACGACTACATTCCCCTGGCGAACGCCCTCGGCTACAGCCCCGACATCTGCAGCTACCTCACGTCGGACGTGGGCGCCTTCCTCGCGGGCGAGACGCCGCTGACGAAGGGGTACGGGCTGCAAGCGATCCCGAAGGCGGACGTGCTCGTCTTCAACACGAACCAATGCCGGGACGTCCAGGACTGGTTCGCCTTCTACTCGAGGCGGTGGGGCGTGCCGCTGGCCGGCGTGCACTCGCCGGTGAAGGTGGAGGCGCTGACCGGCGAGATCCTCGGCGGGATGGTCGCGCAGTACAAGGCGCTCATCCCCACGCTGGAGGCCGTCTCCGGTCGTAGGTTCGATATCGACCGCTTCCGGGAGATCCTCCGGCTCTCCGCCCAGGCGACGGAGCTCTGGAAGTCCGTCCTCTGGACCGCGCGGGCCCGCCCGAGCCCCCTCACGTTCTTCGACGCCAGCATCCTCATGGGGCCCGCCGTCGTCCTGCGGGGCACGCAGCAGGCCGTCGACTTCTACCGGCTCGTCCTGGAGGAGCTCCGGGAGCGGGTCGCCAACGGGACCTCGGCGGTGGAAGGCGAGCGGAGGCGCCTCTACTGGGAAGGCATGCCGGTCTGGGGCAAGCTCAAGGAGCTCGCGACCTTCTTCCAGGAGCTCCGCTCGGCCATCGTGGTCTCGACTTACTGCAACTCCTGGGTCTTCGAGGCGTTCGATCCCGCAGAGCCCTTCGAGAGCATGGCCCGCGCGTACCTGGAGCTCTTCATCGTCCGGACCGACGCGGAGAAGGAAGCGGTCATGGCCCGCCTCCTCTCCGACTTTTCGGTGGACGGCGTCGTCTACCACGACGCGAAGACCTGCCCCAACAACTCCAACACCCGCTACGGCCTGCCCCAGCGGCTCAAGGAGAAGACCGGCGTCCCTTACGTCGTCCTCTATGGAGACCTGAACGACCTGCGGTGCTTCTCGGAGGAGCAGGCGAAGACCAATATCGAGGCCTTCGTGGAGCAGTTGGGCTGAAAGGCGGACGATGGCGACGAAGCTCTTTCTGGGCCTCGATCTCGGTTCCGCCTGGGCCAAGGCCGTAGCAGTGGACGAAACCGGCCAGGTGACCACCCGGGCGATCCGGCGCACGGGCATTCGCTTCGAGGACGCCGCCGAGGCGCTCCGGGACGACGTGCTCGCGGCAGCCGCGGCCCGGGGGGCGGAGCTCGTCCGCACGGTCTCCACGGGCTACGGCCGAAGGAACGTGCCCTTCGCCGACGCGCGGCGCACGGAGATCTCCTGCCACGCCCGGGGAGCGTACCGCCACTTCCCCTCGGAGATGGACGTGGTGGACATCGGGGGGCAGGACAACAAGATCATCCACGTCCGGGCCGACGGCGCGGTGGCGAACTTCCTGATGAACCGCAAGTGTGCCGCCGGCACCGGCGCCTTCATCGAGGAGATCGCCCACCGCCTGGACGTCCCTCTGGAGAAGCTCGAGGCCTTCGCGGAGGCGGCCACCCGGGAGATCACGCTCGCCTCCTTCTGCACCGTCTTCTCGGCCACCGAGGTGATCAAGCTCATCCGCGAGGGCGAGGATCCCGAGAACATCTGCCGGGGCATCTTCAACGCGGTCGTGGCGAGGGTCGTGGAGATGGGCCCGTTGGGCGGCTCCATCGTCCTCACCGGCGGCGTCGTCGCCGCCTTCCCCATCGTCGCCCAGCTCCTCGGGGCGCGAGCCGGAGCGAAGGTGGAGATCCCTCCGTTCCCGCAGTTCGTCGGCGCCTACGGCGCGGCGCTGATTGCGATGGAGGAAGAGCGCTGAGGGCGAGATCCTGGAGCCGAGAGAGAGCACCTATAGGACTTATGGGTTTTATGGGACCTATAGGACCTGTGGGACCCACCGGACCAACCGCACCACCCTCACTGACCACTGATCACTGACGACTGATTACTGAATGGATACCTTCGAGACCGGACCCATCCGCCCCCCCAGCGAAGCGCGGAGCTACCTCGTCCGGCTGACGCGCAATTGCCCCTGGAACCGGTGCCGCTTCTGCCGCACCTACAAGCGGCACAAGTTCAGCTTGCGGACGCCGGAAGAGATCGAGGCCGACATCGACGCCATGGCCCGCATCCGGGACCGGCTCCTGGAGCGGGCGGGCGGGATGTCCGGGCGGGAAGCCGTCGGGGCCGGCCTCGTCACCACGGACGCCGAGTGGGCGATCCTGAACGCCCTCGCGGGAGGCGGCCGGACCGCGTTCCTCCAGGACGCCGACTCCCTCGTCATGAAGCCCGACCTCTTCCGCCGGGCGCTCGCCCACTTCAAGCACCGGTTCCCCGAAGTCGAGCGGATCACTACCTATGCTCGGTCCCGGACGGTCGCGAGGCTCTCTGCCGAGGACCTCGCCTCATACCGGGAGCTCGGGCTCACCCGCGTCCACATCGGGATGGAGAGCGGCTCGGACGCGCTCCTCTCGAGGATCCAGAAGGGCGCCACGGGGGAGATCCACGTGCGGGCGGGCCGGAAGGTCATCGAGGCGGGGCTCGAGCTCTCGGAGTACCTCATGCCGGGCCTCGGCGGGCGGGAGCTCTCGGAGGAGCACGCGCTGGAGTCGGCGCGGGTCGTGAACGCCATCAATCCCCACTTCGTGCGGCTGCGCACCCTCTGCCTCGGACCCAAGCTCCCCCTCTGGGAGGACTTCGCCGCCGGCGCGCTCACGCGCCAGACCGACGCCGAGATCGTGCTCGAGATCCGCCGCTTCCTCGACGCGCTCCAGGGCATCCGCGCCCGGATCGTGAGCGACCACATCCTGAACCTCCTCGGCGACCTGGAGGGTACCCTTCCGGACGCCAAGGCCGCGCTCCTGGCGAAGTGCGACGCCTTCTTCTCCCTGGATCCCGCCGAGCAACGGGTCTACCAGGCCGGGCGGCGCGCCGGACTCCTCGAGGGGATCGACGGTCTTCGGGACCCGAACGTCCGCTGCCGGTCCGAGGCCGTGCTCGACCGGATCGTCTCCGCCCACGGTCCGGGTGGGGTAGAGGACGGCATCCGGGAGCTGATGGAGCGCTTCGTCTGAGGGCGCCGGGGAGCGCCCGCCCCCCCTCTCCTCGCCGGGCTCCCTGGCTTGAACCCGCCTTCCTCCCGTGCTGCCGCCGCGGGGGAGTCGCCGTCCGGGTATGTCCTCCTAAAGTGGCATCGCAAAACGGGAATTCGAGAGGGCTCAGACCACCGTTTGGTGCCCGCGTTTCCTCCCCGAAGGCCTCTCAGGCCCGAAGTTTCGTCTACCGAAAATTTCGCTAGACCCCGCACCAAACGGCTGGTAGGTTGCTGAACGTCGTTTGATCTGGGGCAGCCCCGCCTGTCCGCGTACCTCTGCCAAAGGAGTGAGCCATGAAGACCTGGAAGCCGCTCGTCGCGCTGGGCCTGGTGTTGGGAGTCGGAGCCGCGGTCGGCGTCGGCATCGCCGGCCCGGCGCCGAGTCCCATGGAGGCGTGGAAGCCGAAGTTCGATCCCAAGACCGCCAAGTACGTCATGAAGGTGTCGGCGGTCTCGACGCCGGCCATCGAGGCGTTCGCGGTCGGCTACAAGATCCGGGACGCGCTCTGGGAGAAGACGAACGGGCAGCTCTACTACGACTACTACCCGCTCTCCCAGCTCGGCGGCGAGGTGGAGGTCCTGAACCAGCTCACGATCGGCGCGGTCCAGGGGATGCTCTGCTCGTCCGTGGTCGCACCGAAGATCGGCCCCCGCATGGGCATCATCAACCTGCCCTTCCTCGTCAACTCCTTCGATAAGCTCGACAAGTTCGTGAAGGACAAGCCCCTCTTCGACCACATGCTCGCCGGCGCCCTCGACAAGGGCGTGATGGGCGTGGACGTGACCACGTACGGGAACTACGGCTGGGCCTCCGACAAGCCCATCCGCAAGATCGCCGACGCGAAGCCCCTCAAGTTCCGCATCGCCGAGGCGGACGTGAACCAGAGCATCTACAAGGCCTGGGGCTTCAACATCGTGCCGATGCCCTGGCCGGACGTGCACATCGCGCTGAAGCAAGGCGTCATCGACGCCCTCGACCATACGGCCATCGTCTGCAACCTGACGAAGAAGTTCGAGGTCGCCAAGTACTTCACCCAGATCGACTATGCCCAGGGTCTCCTGATCCACATGTACAACAAGAAGTTCGTCGACTCCCTGCCGAAGGACATCCAAAAGACCCTGCTGGACGTCACCCGCGAGGAGTGCGCCAAGGCCCGGGAAGCCGGCCGGAAGCAGGAGGACGCGGAGATCGCCAAGGCCAAGGCGGCCGGCATCGAGTTCATCAAGCTTCCCGAGTCCGAGATCGCGACGCTCCGCAAGCAGAGCCAGGCGGTCTTCCGCGAGTGGGACGACAAGATCGGGGTGGACTACCTGAAGAAAGTGGAGGCCCTCTTGGGCTATAAGCCCTAACGCAGCTCAGGGCCGGGGAGCAAACCCCGGCCCTTTTCATTTCCAGGGAGTAATAGGGAGGAACGATGCGCAAAGCATTCTACTATCTCGACAAGGTCCTCTCCTTCTTCGAGGAGTGGACGCTCTTCCTGATGGTCTTCGCGGCCCTCGTCGGGCTGTTCATCACGGTCGTCACCCGGTACACGATCACCTACACGATGACGTGGCCGGAGGAGTTCGTCCGGCAGGTGATCATGTACACGACCTTCATCGGCTGCTCCGTCGCGATCCGGAACCGCGCCATGATCCGGATCGACGCCATCCCGAACCTGATCAAGAGTTTGGCCAAACCCCTCGACTTCGTCAACCACGTCGCCGTGCTCGTCTTCGCAGGCTTCGCCACCTACTACGGGATCAAGCTCGTCCAGCTCCAGATGATGACGGGCCAGGTCACCACCGTCATGAAGATCCCGCAGCGGTACCTCTACTGCGTCCTGCCGCTGATGGGGATCCTCATGGTCCTCCGCCAGCTCCAGGTGCTGTACGAGGACCTCACGGGCAAGCCGATCAGCGCCAAGTAGCTTCGCCACCAGCGTCTGCGAGGACCGACCATGGACAACACGATCCTCTACGTGATCCTCTTCTTTTTCGTTGCCTTGGGCCTGACGATCCCGGTCGCCTTGAGCCTCTTTGCCGCCGGGATCGTGGGTCTCGCCTTCTTCGCCCAAGCCCAGATGTCCTTCGAGACGCAGTCGATGCTGCTCCTCGAAGGCTTCTACAAGGCCATGGACAACTTCTCCCTGGTGGTCGTGCTCTTCTTCGTCCTCTGCGGGAACATCATGACCGCGGGCTCCATCGTGAAGAAGCTGATCAACTTCGCGAAGGCCCTCGTCGGGTTCTTCCCGGGCGGGCTCGCCATGGCGGGGGTCGTGGCGTGCGGGCTCTTCGGCGCGATCTCCGGCTCCACGGTCGCGACCGTCGTCGCGATCGGCGGCTTCATGATTCCGGCCCTCGTCGCCGACGGCTACGACGAGCACTTCTCCGTGGGCCTCATGACCTCGTCGCCGATTCTAGGGATCATCATCCCGCCGAGCATCTCGATGATGCTCTACGCTGCGGTGACGAACGACTCTCTCGCGGCCCTCTTCATGACCGGCTACGCGCCCGGCGCCCTCCTCATCGGGTCCTTGTGCGTGTACTCGTACGTGGTCTGCAAGCGCCGCGGGATGGCCACCCGGAGCCTGCCGAGCTTCAAAGAGTTCGTCTCGACACTCCGGGACAGCATCTGGGCGATCCTCCTGCCCGTGATCATCTTCGTCGGGATCTACACCGGCATCTTCACGGCCAGCGAGGCCGCCGTCATCGCGAGCGTCTACGCCTTCGTGATCGAGCTCTGGGTCCACAAGAACATGACCCTCGCGATCGCGAAGAAGGTCATGGTCACCTCGGCCGTCCAGTCCGCGACGCTCCTCATCATCGTCTCCGGCGCCACGGTCTTCGGGAAGTACCTGACGGTCGAGCGGCTCCCCGACATGATCACCGATGCGGTGACGGCGAACATCACGAACAAGTGGGTCTTCCTGGGGATCGTGAACCTGTTCCTCCTCGTCGTCGGGATGTTCATGGACATCATCTCGGCGACGATCATCATCACGCCGATCCTGCTCCCCATGCTGGCGAAGTTCGGGATCAACACCCTACACTTCGGGCTCCTCATGACCGTGAACCTGGGCATCGGGTACATCACTCCGCCCGTGGGCGTGAGCCTCTACATCGCGATGACGCTCGCGAAGAAGGACCTGATCTACGTGGTCCGGTCCATCCTGCCGTTCCTCCTCCTCCAGATCGCGGTGCTCGCGATCCTGGTATACTGGCCGGACCTGAGCCTCTTCCTGCCGAAGATCTTCTACCCGGCCGCGGTGGAGGCGGGCTACCTCCTGGAGGGCGCGGCGGGCGGCGGCATGTGAGGGCGTCGAAGGAGCATTGGCGCACGTGCTCCACCAGTGTCCGGGCCACCGTGCTCGTAGTTCCCGGAACTCCGGAGCAGAGCGAAACGCGACAGCAGCAGGAGGGTATTGGCGATGGGCGTACAAATCCAAAAGATCCTCTTCGCGACGGATCTTACGAACAACTCCAGGCACGCCTTTGAGTACGCGTCGAGCCTGGCTGCGCGTTACGACGCGCGCATCGTTCTCTTCCACACCATGACGGCGGTGCCCACGGGCGCGCGCAGTCAGCTCGATCTTCTCGCCGGCGAAGGGACGACCGAGCGGCTCCGCGAGGGCCATCGCGAGGCCGCGAGGGAGATCCTGATGGGCAAGAAGAAGGATGACCATCGGATCCGGACGGCGCTGGCCGAGTTCTACGGAGGAGCGACCCGGCCCGAGGCCGCCTTCGATACCTTCGAGATCGTGATCCGCGAAGGCGAGATCGACGACGAGATCTTGAAGGCCGCCTCGGAATTCGGCTGCGACCTCATCGTCATGGGGTCCCACAAGGGGCTCTTCCGGCCTGCGGCCGTCGGCGGCAAGACGAAGAGCGTCCTGCACCGCGCAGGAATCCCCGTGCTCGTCGTGCCGCCACCCAGCTCCTGACTGCCGCCCGTCATCGTCCCAGGCCAGGCGGGTGTGGCGGCCGGCCCCACCCTGCCTTCGCTCGCTCCGCGACGGAACTCCTCACGGAGGACAGGCGCAGCACTTGTCCTCGGGCGGCCCGACCACGATCGTCTTCTTGCACTCCGGGCAGATGATGGGGCCGCTCCGCTTCCGGGTGCCCACCTTCGCGCTGCACCACGGGCACGGAGTCGCGTCGGGATTCCTCCGCGCCAGGAAGGGCGTCGTCACCAGCGCGAAGAGGCCGACGGCCATGAGAGGGAAGCCGAAGAAGGCCGCGACGCCGGTCATGGAGATGGCCGCCCCCGCGACGAGGAGCAGCGCCGAGACACCGATCCCGAGAATCACGCGTGCGCTCGCGCCCCGCTGGAGGGCCTGTGCTCGGTTGGACTTGGCCATGGTCACCTCCTCAAGCGGAGAGCCCCAAGCCCGGGGCCCAGAATCAAAGGTCAACGCAAACTTAGGTCCGGGCCCGCCCGTGGGGCAAGCCGGTCGGACCTCTCGCGGGTGAAAGAGCTTGACTGGGTAGGGCCCATTTCTATAATGACGTGCTCCTCTTCACGCGGAGGTCTTGGTTTCGTGCGCCCGATCGTCGTCGTCGTGGATACGCTTCCCGCAGAGGGGAAGACGTTCCCGCTGGAGATTCCCGCCCAGGAGATCAACGGCTTCCTCGCCTCGGAAGGCGTCTCGGAGGCCGAGGCGGTCGGCGACGCCGTCGGGGAGGCCAAGGCGTACCGGTCCGGGAGGGACGTCTTCGTGCTCGGAACCGTGCGCGTCCGGATCGCCTACCAGTGCGTGCGGTGCCTGGAGCCCTTCGAGGAGGACCTCAAGACCGACTTCCACCGCGTCTTCTCCGCCGAGGAGGAGTACGGCGCCGGCGAGGTGGAGTTGCGCAAGGAAGACCTCGACGTGGAGCCCATCGAGGGCGACTCGATCGACCTCGCGCGGGTTGCGGCCGAGGAGATCTCGCTGGCGTTGCGGGCCCATCCCGTCTGCCGGGAGGCGTGCCGGGGCCTCTGCCCCACGTGCGGCGCCAACCTCAACGCGGAGCAGTGCCGCTGCCCCCCGGCGCCGGTCGATCCCCGCTTCGCGGTGCTCGGCACCGTCGCCCCAAAGAAGAAGTAGCCCTTCGCGGTTGAACCGACCCTGAGAGGAGAAGTCCATGGCCGTCCCCAAGAGGAGAACCTCACTGGCGCGGAAGCGTAAGCGCCGGTCCCACCTGAGCCTCGCGGCTCCCAACGTCGACAAGTGCCCGCAGTGCCTGGAGCCGAAGGAACCCCACCGCGCGTGCCGGGTCTGCGGCACCTACAAGGGCAGGACCGTGCTGACGGTGAAGGAGGCCGAGGGCTGATTGGCCCTTGATGCCCATGCGAGTGGCCGTCGACGCGATGGGGGGCGACCACGCCCCTGAGGCCGTGGTGGAGGGCGCCGTCCTGGCCGCCTCCGAGTACGGCATCCACGTCATCCTGGTCGGCGACCGCGAGATCCTCTTCCACCTCCTGAAGCGACAGAAGGCCAAAGACCTTCCGGTCTCCATCAAGCACGCTTCGGAAGTGGTGGAGATGCACGATAGCCCTTCGGTCGCGGTGCGGCGCAAGCGGGACTCCTCGATCCGGGTCACCTTCGAGCTGGTCCGGACGGGTGAGGCGGTGGCGGCGGTGAGCGCAGGGAACTCCGGGGCCGCCATGGCCGTCGCCATGCTCTCGCTGCGGCTCTTGCCGGGCGTCGAACGGCCCGCCATCGCGGCGATTTTGCCGACGCTCAACGGCCCGACCGTGCTCCTGGACGTGGGCGCGAACGTCGACTGCAAGCCGATCCACCTGATCCAGTTCGGGATCATGGGCGACGTCTTCGCCCGTCACGCACTGCGGATCCCCAGCCCCCGCGTCGGCATCCTCTCGAACGGCGAGGAGGAGACGAAGGGCACGGACCTCACCCGCGCGGCCGACGAGGCGCTCCGGAAGTCGAGCCTCAACTACGTCGGCTACGTGGAGGGCCGGGACATCTTCGCCGGCAAGACCGAGGTCGTGGTCTGCGACGGCTTCACCGGCAACGTCGTCCTGAAGGCTTCCGAGGGGCTGGCCCATGCGTTCGGCACGATGCTCAAGACCGAGCTCCGCGTCGGCCTCTTGTCCCGGCTCGGGTACGTGCTGGCCAGGGGCTCCTTCAAACGGCTCAAGGGCCGGCTCGACTACGCCGAGGTGGGCGGCGCGCCGCTGCTCGGGGTCAACGGCGTCGGCATCATCAGCCACGGCTCCTCTGACGCCCGGGCGATCAAGAACGCCATTCGCGCCGCCCGCTCCTTCGCCGAGGAGCGAGTCAACCTGCACATGATGCAGAGCCTCGAGAAGAACGAGGATCTCGAGGCCTGGGGCTCCCGCAAGGCGCTGCGGCTCTGGAACCAGTTGAAGGACAAGATCATCCACCGGCGGGAAGAGGAAGGGGAAGGCTGAGTGCAGACTGAGCTCCCAGCGAGGGCCCGTATCCTGGGCATCGGCGCGTGCGTGCCCGACAACGTGCTCACCAACGCCGACCTCGAGGTGATGGTCCAGACGAGCGACCAGTGGATCGTCGAGCGGCCGGGCATTCGGGAGCGCCGGATCGCTCCGCCGGGCGTCTGCACGAGCGAGCTCTGCGAGGTCGCCGCCCGACGCGCTCTGGAGGCGGCCGGCGTCAAGGCGCCGGAGCTCGACCTGCTCATCGTCGCCACCGCCACGCCGGACATGCCCTTCCCCTCCACCGCGTGCTTCCTCCAGAACCGGCTCGGGATCCGGGGGCAGATGGCCTTCGACCTGACCGCCGCCTGCACGGGCTTCGTCTACGGGCTTGCCGTCGCCGACCAGTTCGTGCGGGCGGGGACCGCCCGGCGCGCTCTCGTGGTCGGCGCCGATCTCCTGAGCCGGATTGTCGACTGGGAGGACCGCGCCACCTGCGTCCTCTTCGGAGACGGGGCGGGCGCCGCCGTCGTGGGCCCCTCCGACGATCCCGACCGGGGCATCCTCGCCTGGCGGATGGCGGCGGAGGGCAACCACTGGTCCATCCTGAACATGCCCGGCGGCGGCAGCCGAAACCCCGCGAGCCACGAGAGCGTCGAGGCGCGGCTCCACTACATCAAGATGCACGGAAACGAGGTCTTCAAGATCGCCGTGCGCGCCCTCCAGGAGAGGGCCGTGTCGGCCCTGGAGGCGGGGGGCGTCAACGGGCGAGACCTCTCGCTCTTCATCCCCCACCAGGCCAACCGCCGGATCATCGACGCCGTCTCGAAGCGCCTGGGCGTCCCGTCCGAGCGCGTGTACGTGAACCTAGACCGGTACGGGAACACGTCGGCCGCGTCCATCCCCATCGCCCTCGACGAGGTCGTCCGCTCGGGTCGCCTCGGGACCGGGGATACGGTCCTCATGGCTGCCTTCGGCGGGGGGGTGACGTCCGGGGCCGTGCTCCTGCGCTGGTAGTTTGACCTTGCGCCTGGACAGCCCCCCTCTGTATATTCTGCCGAACCTTTCCCGCGCCGTTCCCGATACCCCGCCCGTTGGAGCCACCCCATGAGCATCGCTTTCGTCTTCCCGGGACAGGGCTCCCAGTATGTCGGTATGGGCAGAGCCTTGGCAGAAGCCTCTCCCGCCGCCCGAGAAGCGCTGGAGCAGGCGGATTACGCCCTCGGCAGACCCCTGACCCGGCTCCTCTTCGAAGGACCGGAAGAGGAGCTGCGGATCACGTGGAACACCCAGCCCGCCATCCTGGCGGTGAGCGTCGCCTGTCTGCGCGCCCTGCGTGAGGCCGTCGAGCTCCGCCCCGCGGCGCTCGCCGGTCACTCCCTCGGCGAGTACAGCGCGCTGGTGGCGGCCGGCGCCTTGGAGTACGGCGACGCCCTTCGGATCGTGGAGAAGCGGGGGCGATTCATGCAGGAGGCGGTCCCGCTCGGCACGGGCACGATGGCCGCCGTCCTCGGGCTCGACGCCGGGCCTCTGGAGCTGATCTGCGCCGACGTGAGCCGGCCCGGCGGCGTCGTGGAGGTCGCCAACGACAACTGCCCCGGTCAGGTCGTCATCTCCGGACACAAGGAGGCGGCCGAGGAGGCCGGAAGGCGGGCGCGGGAGGCTGGCGCCAAGCGCGCGCTGCCGCTGCCGGTGAGCGCTCCCTTCCACTGTTCGCTGATGCTCCCCGCGGGCGAGCGGCTCGCGGCGGTGCTCGAGGAGGTGGAGCTCTGCGAGCCGGACAACGCCGTGGTCGCGAACGTCGACGCTCAGCCGAACCGGGAGGCTTGTCGGATCCGGGATCTCCTGGTCCGGCAGGTGAGCTCGCCCGTCCGGTGGCAGGAGAGCGTGCGCCGGCTCGCGGCCATGGGCGTCGACACCTTCGTCGAGGTCGGGCCCGGCAAGGTCCTCTCCGGGCTGGTGCGGCGCATCGTCCCCGAAGCGCGGGTCCTCAACGTCGAAGACCCCTCCTCGCTCGAGGCCCTCGGGGCCCAGCTGCGAGCGGCCGCGTGAGCGCCTTCGCGGGCCAGAGAGTCCTCGTCACCGGTTCGACCCGGGGCATCGGCCGCGCCGTCGCCGCGCACTTCGCCGCCGGGGGGGCGCGGGTCGCGTTGACCGGCCGGAGCCAGGAGGCCGCGGCCTCGGTCGCCGCCGCCCTGAGCGGCGAGACCCTTGCGCTGGCCCTGGAGGTCAGCGATCCGGCGAGCGTCTCCGCCGCGGTCGATCAGGTGGTGCGGGCCTGGGGCGGGATCGACGTCCTGGTGAACAACGCCGGCATCACCCGGGACAACCTCATCCTGCGCATGAAGCTCGAAGACTGGCGCGCGGTGCTCGACGCCAACCTTACCGGGGCGTTCCTCTGCTGCAAGGAGTGCCTGCGGCACATGATCCGCGCGCGGGCCGGCGTGATCATCAACATCTCCAGCGTCGTCGGTGAAATGGGGAACCCTGGACAGGCGAACTACTGCGCTTCCAAGTCGGGCCTCGAGGGCCTGACCCGCAGTCTCGCCCGGGAGTACGCCAACCGCAACATCCGGGTCAACGCGGTGGCCCCGGGCTTCATCGCGACGGACATGACCGACGCCCTCGGAGAGGACGCCAAGGACGCCCTGCTGAGCCAGATCCCGTTGGGCCGTCTGGGAACGCCGGAAGACGTCGCCCGCGTCGTCGGTTTTCTGGCCTCGGAGGGGGCCACCTACGTAACCGGCCAGGTGCTTCACGTCAACGGCGGGATGTACATGGCCTAGCGGATCGTCTCCCGGAGCGCCGTGGCCCTCGAACGGCGGCGCATCCCCGGTGCCGCACGGGGAATCGGAAGACGGACCGTGAGCAACCGCAAATCACCTGAGAAGAGAGGAAGAGAATGAGTGCTAACATCGAAGAGACCGTCCGGAAGATCGTCGCTGAGCAGCTCGGTGTGGAGATCGAGAAAGTCGTAGCCGAGGCGAGCTTCATCGAGGATCTCGGGGCCGACAGCCTGGACACCGTCGAGCTGGTGATGGCGCTCGAAGAAGAGTTCGACCAGGAAATTCCCGATGAGGACGCGGAGAAGATCCGGACCGTGCAGGACGCGGTCGACTACATCAAGTCTCGCTTGGCAGCCTGACTTCACCAAAATCAGCGACATCACTTTTTAGGGAAGAGAACCAGCCAGAGACTAGAAACTGGAGACTAGATACTAGAACACTGGATCGATCTTTGTTCCTAGTCCCAAGTCTCTAGCCTCCAGTATCTAGTAGGTTGGCTCTCTTCCCTAAATGAACCCGTTTCGGCGGGTTCAGGAGGAGCATCGTGGTGGGAAGGAGAGTGGTCGTTACGGGGCTGGGGTGCGTGACGCCGCTGGGAAACAACGCCGCCGAGAGCTGGAAGGCTTGCGTGGCGGGAACTTCCGGCGTGGCGCCGATCACGCGGTTCGACGCCGCGGTCACCAAGACCCAGATCGCCGGCGAGGTAAAGGACTTCGACGGCTCGCTCTACGCGGACAAGAAAGAACTGAAGAAGATGGACCGCTTCATCCAGTACGCCGTGGCCTCGGGCAAGATGGCGGTGGATGACTCGGGCCTCCAGATCGAAGGCGCAGAGGCCGAGCGCACCGGCGTCTCCATAGGTGCGGGCCTCGGCGGCCTGCCGGAGATCGAGGCGCAGCACAAGAACCTCCTCGAATCGGGCGCCCGGCGGGTCAGCCCCTTCTTCATCCCCATGGCCATCGCCAATCTGGCCCCGGGCTACGTCTCCATCCTGACCGGCGCCAAGGGCCCGAACATCGCCATCGTGACCGCCTGCGCCACCGGGGCGCACTCCATCGGCGAGGCGTGGCACGTGATCCGGCGGGGCGACGCCGAGGTGATGATCGCGGGCGGAGTCGAGTCCACCATCACCCCGCTCGCAGTGGGCGGCTTCAACTCCATGCGGGCCCTCTCGACGCGCAACGAAGAGCCGGAGAAGGCGAGCCGCCCCTTTGAGAAGGACCGCGACGGGTTCGTCATCGGGGAGGGAGGGGGAGTCCTCATCCTCGAAGACCTCGAGCACGCCCGGGCCAGGGGCGCCCAGGTCTACGGAGAGCTCATCGGCTACGGCGCCACCGCCGACGCCTACCACATCACGGCGCCGGACCCCGACGGCGACGGCGCCGCGCGCTGCATGGCCGCCGCCCTCCGGTCGGCGAAGCTCAACCCCGAAGAGATCGACTACATCAACGCGCACGGGACGAGCACGCCCTTCAACGACTACTATGAGACGCTCGCCATCAAGAAGGTCTTCGGCGAGCACGCCCGGAAGGTCTGGATCTCGTCCACGAAGAGCATGACGGGCCACCTCCTCGGCGCGGCGGGCAGCGTCGAGGCGGCGTTCTCGATCCTGGCTCTGCGAGACCAGGTGGCGCCGCCCACCATCAACTACGACACGCCCGATCCCGAGTGCGACCTCGATTATGTGCCGAACGTGGCCCGGCGCGGTAAACTACGAATCGTCCTCTCCAACTCCTTCGGCTTCGGCGGCACGAACGCCACACTCATCTTCCGGCGCTTCGAAGGGTGAGCCGGGCCCCGGAAAAAGGCTTCGGTATGATCCTCATTGCCAGCGACCACGGCGGCTACGAACTCAAAGAGGCCCTGGAGGCCTACCTCAGGGACCGAGGGGAAGAGGTGGAGGACCTGGGCACGGACGGGGCCGAGCCGGTCGACTACCCGGACTTCGGCCTGAGCGCCGCCGAACGGGTCGGGCGGGGGGAGGCCGACCGGGCGATTCTCGTCTGCGGGACGGGGATCGGCATGAGCATCGCCGCCAACAAGGTCGCGGGGGTGCGCGCGGCGCTGGCGCACGACGTCTACTCCGCCCGGATGGCCCGGGAGCACAACGACGCGAACATCCTCGTCATCGGCGGCAGGACGACCGCACCGGAAGAGGCGCGGGAGATCGTCGGCACCTGGCTCGCGACCCCGTTCGAGGGAGGGCGGCACGAGCGGCGGCTGGCGAAGATCCGCGGGTTCGAGGAGCGTAACGCCGCCCGGGGCTCGGCCCTCGCCCAGGCAGATCCCGATACGTGGCTCGCCATCCAGCAGGAGATGCGGCGGGAAGAGGAGTCCCTCGTCCTCATCGCCTCGGAGAACTACGCCTCCCGCGCGGTGCTCGAGGCCCAGGGCTCCGTCCTCACGAATAAGTACGCGGAAGGCTACCCGGGTCACCGGTACTACGGCGGCTGCGAGTTCGTGGATCGGATCGAGGAGCTCGCCCGGAGCCGAGCAAAGGAGCTCTTCGGCGCCGAGCACGCGAACGTCCAGCCGCTCTCCGGCTCCGCGGCCAACATGGCGGCCTACTTCGCGCTCCTGAAGCCGGGCGACACGCTTCTGGGAATGGCGCTCGCCCACGGCGGGCACCTCACCCACGGCGCTCCCGCCAGTTTCTCGGGGCGGCAGTACCGGATCGTCTCCTACGGCGTCGGCCGTGCGACGGGGGTCATCGACTACGACGAGGTCCGCCAGCTCGCGCTCCGGGAGCGCCCCCGGGCGATCATGGCCGGGGCGAGCTCCTACTCGCGCACCCTCGACTTCGCGGCGTTTCGCGGGATCGCCGACGAGGTGGGCGCGTACCTCATCGTCGACATGGCGCACATCGCGGGGCTCGTCGCGGGGGGCGTCCATCCGACCCCCGTGCCGTACGCCGACATCGTGACGAGCACGACCCACAAGACGTTGCGGGGCCCCCGGGGAGGGCTCGTCCTGTGCAGGAAGGAGCACGCCGAGGCCATCGACAAGGCGGTCTTCCCCGGGCTCCAGGGCGGCCCCCTCGTCCACGCCATCGCGGCCAAGGCCGTGGCCTTTCGCGAGGCCATGGCGCCGGAGTTTCGCCGCTACGCCGAGCGCATCGTGTCGAACGCACGCGCGCTCGCCGATCTCCTCGCCGAGCGGGGCTATCCCGCGGTCTCCGGCGGAACGGACAACCACCTCTTCCTCGTCGACCTCAGCTCGAAGGGGGTGACCGGGCTCGACGCCGAGCGGAGCCTCGACCGCGCAGGCATCACCGTCAACGCCAT
>JACRCS010000429.1 GCA_016218905.1 Deltaproteobacteria bacterium | reverse complement strand
GATGAGGGATGACTGGGCGGAGCACGGAAGGGCCGCAACCAGCAGGTACAGGGCGAAGGCCCCGGCGAGGGCACGGGTTGAGGTACGCATCTGGTTCGCTCCCCCCTCGTCAGGGGCGAGGGGGGAGCATGGTACTTCAGAGGCCAGAACGTCTAGGGAGTGGCCGGGACCTCCGCCAGGAGGGGGGCCCGCTCCATCTCCTTCACGAGGGCGTGCGCAAGGCGGCGAACCCCCTCGCGAATCCTCTCGATCGGCATGTTCGAATAGTTGAGACGGAGCGTGTTCTCGTGGCCTCCGTTCGGGTAGAAGGCGCCGCCGGGAACGAAGGCGACGTTCTGGCGGACGCACTCGTCGAGGAGCGTCCGGGCGCTCAGTCCCTCGGGAAGAGTCATCCAGAGGAAGAGGCCACCGAGGGGCCTGGTGAAGTGGACTCCCGGAGGCATCTCGGCGTCGAGCGCCGCGAGCATCGCGTCGCGCCGCTCGCGGTAGACCGGGATGATCCGTGCGATGTCCGCATCGAGGTCGTTCTCCTCGAGGTAGCGGTTCACCTGGAGCTGGCCGAGGGTCGAGGTCTGCAGATCGGCCCCCTGCTTGAGGATGACGAGCTTCTCGTGGACCGGGTTCTCCGCGGCGATCCAGGCGATGCGCAGGCCCGGGCAGAAGACCTTCGAGAAAGTGCCGAGCGCGATGACGCGCCCCTTGCGGTCGAGCGATTTCAGGGACGCGATCGGGGCGCCCTCGAAGCGGAGCTCGCCGTAGGGGTTGTCCTCGACGACGAAGACGTCGTGCCGTTCGACGATCTCCATGAAGCGGCGCCGCCGCTCGAGCGACCAGGTGCGGCCCGACGGGTTCTGGAAGTTCGGGATGACGTAGATCGCCTTCGCGCCCGGGTGCGCGCGAAGCGCTTCCTCGATGCCGGCGGGGTCCATCCCGTCGTCGTCCGTCGGCACCTCGACCCAGCGCGGGCGCAGGACGTTCCACGACGAGATCGCGCCGAGGTAGGTCGGGCTCTCGCAGAGGACGACGTCCCCGTCGTCGAGGAGGAGCTTGCCGGTCAGGTCCAGGCCCTGCTGCGAGCCCGAAGTGACGAGGATCTGCTCGGGTGTGACGTGCGTCTCCCACGTCGTCCTCATCCGCTCGGCGATCTTCCGGCGCAGGGGGGCGTGCCCTTCGGTCGTCGAGTATTGGAGGGCTTTCATCCCCTCCTCCTCGAAGACCTTCTGCGTGGCAGCGGCGAGGGTCTTCACCGGGAAGAGCTCGGGCGCCGGAAGGCCTCCGGCGAACGAGATCACCTCGGGCCGCTGGGTCACCTTGAGGATCTCGCGGATCTCGGACGCCTTCAGGACTTCCATCCGTTTCGCGAAGCGGGTCGTCATCGGGTCCCCCTTACACCGCGGCAACGGCCGCGGTGGCTTTCGTCAGACGATGGGCGGTGTTCCCACCACCGAGCGGTTTCCTCGGCGCGGCTCCGCCTGCGCGGTGCGGAGGGCGCGGCCGAGTCGCCGGACGCCCTCCCGGAGCTGCTCCTCCGGGGCGAACGTGAAGTTGAGGCGGATCGAGTTCGCCTGAGGCTCCTCGACGACCGAGGCGCCGCCCGGGAGATAGGCCACACGCACTTCGGCGGCCTGCGCCAGGAAGCGGGCGGGGAGGACGTCGTCGGGGAGGCGGCACCAGACGTAGAAGCCCCCCTCGGGCCGGTTCCACGAAAAGCCCGGTGACGCTTCCGCCTCGAGGGCCGAGAGGAGGACGTCGCGGCGCCGGCGGTAGGCGATTCGCGTCGTCGCCAGGTGTTTCGCGAAGAGCCCCCCCGAGAGGAACCCTTCGACGATCCACTGGCCGAGAGTCCCCGAGTGGAGGTCGACCGTCTGCTTCACGAGCGCGAGCTGGCGGACGAGCGGCTTCGGCGCGGCGATCCAGCCGAGGCGCAGCCCCGGGAAGAGGACCTTCGAGAATGAGCTCAGGTGGATGACGTGGCCGTAGGGGTCGAGCGCCTTGAGGGACGGCAGCGCTTCGCCCTCGTAGCGAAGGTCGGAGTAGGGGTCGTCCTCGAGGATCGGCACCTGGTGGCGCCACGCGAGCTCCAGGAGGTGGCGGCGACGCCGCAGGCTCAGGACGCAGCCCGAGGGGTTCTGGAACGTGGGGAGCGTGTAGATGAGGCGGGGCTGCTGGCGGGAGAGGAGCGCCTCGAGGATGTCGGTTCGCATCCCGTCCGCGTCGGTCGGGACGCCGAGCAGGCGGACGCGCGCGGAGCGGAAGACCTCGAGGGCGCCGAAGTAGGACGGCTCCTCGACGACGACGACGTCTCCGGGAGACAGGAGCGTCCGAGCGACGAGGTCGAGCCCCTGCTGCGAGCCCGACGTGACGAGGACCTCTTCCGGGCTCGAGCGGATGCCGCGGGGGACCATGTGCCGGCAGAGCGCCTCGCGAAAAGCCGTCACGCCCTCCGTGGGGCTGTGGAGGAGGACTTCGGGGCCCTTCCTCGAGACGATTTCCTCCTGGACGTGCCGGAGGTCGTCCATGGGGAGGAGCTCGGCGGCGGGGAGGCCGGCCGCGAGGCTGATGACGTCGTGCCGTTCCGTCAGCGCGAGGACGTCGCGGACGAGCGGATCGGGTTCGCGGACGCTCCCGTCCCTCGCGAGCTGGCGCCAGGGGAGCGGTCCGGCAGGCTCGACGCGGCTCCTGCGGGCCTTCTCTGATACGACCTCGGTTCCCCGGCCGACGTGCGCCTCCACGAGGCCGTCGGCCTTCAGCTCCTTGTAAGCGGAGAGGACCGTGGTGCGGTTGACGCCGAGCGCGGTGGCAAGCTGGCGCTCCGGGGGAAGGCGGAAGCCGTCGGGGAGACGACCGGACAGGATCAGGTCGCGGATC
This sequence comes from Deltaproteobacteria bacterium, assembly GCA_016218905.1. The sequence goes on along the minus strand of JACRCS010000429.1, from coordinate 208 downwards.
CCGCCCCGGATCTGGACATAGACAGGAACGGAGCTCTCGCGATCGATCCGGATATCCACGCTAGCTCCCTTCCTTCGGTCCGGATCCCAGTCCAATTTTGAGTATTGGACCGGTCCGAAGGGCAGTATGGGGCGTCGATCGAGCTTTTCAAGCTCCAATTGGCGGGCATCTGGGCCATCCAATGACGAACGGGGGAGTGGGGTCTGGT
>JACRCS010000437.1 GCA_016218905.1 Deltaproteobacteria bacterium | reverse complement strand
GCGGACCCACCGGTAGGGCCCGGAGGTGACGAGACCGCCCGAATCGATGCTGTCGACCGAGGAGGTGTCTCCCCCCCACCACGACCGAAAGTTGTGGAGCCCGAGGAAGTGGGCGAGGCCCACCTCTCGCAGCGACCATCCGATCAAGACGAGACCTGCCAACCGAAGCGCCCAGAAGAGCGCGGCAAAGACCCCGGAGAACGCGAGCTCCCAGACCGCAGGCTGGTCGGCCGCGTACCCGAGGAAGACGAGGAAGAGGAGGACTGCGAGCCCGTTGAAGGCGATGCGGAACACACCGCGGTACGCCCGGGGGCCGAAGGCAGCCTCCAGACCGCCCCTCACGACCTCCGACAGGAGCAGAGAGTGAATCGTCGCGTACAAAACGAACGCGAGGAAGACCTTCACGAAGGAAAGCATCGGCGACCTCCCCAACCGAGCCCCGACTGCCGCCAACGCAGACGGCAACGAGGGCCCCAAGTGCCCCAGGCCGTATTGTCGCACGGAAGCCGGTGGCCTGCCAGGGCCTGCGGAGGGGGTTCCGCAAAATCGTGCGTACCTGCGTGTCGGGCCGGCTTCGAACGACCGCAGGTTGACGCCGTCGGCTGGAAGCTCCTAGAATGGCCGGCGGAAGCGGTTAGGGCACTGGTGGCTCTCCCGGACTTCAAATCCGGTGGAAGGCGTGAGCAACGTCTTCGGTGGGTTCGATTCCCATCCGCTTCCGCCAAAAATATCCTGTTGTTTCAACAGGTTGGTTTTCTGGAGCCTCCGACTTTCACCGTGGCTTTCACCACGGATGAGTCGGAGGCTTCCTCGTCTGGGCCGGTGAAACCGGTCCGGAAGTACTCTGTGATCGCCTCCCGGTCCGCCTCCAAGCCCTCCACGTACCTCCCGTAGACGTCGTAGACCATCTGTTTCGACGCGTGGCCCATGAGGTTGACCAGGCGGTTCGGGTGCTCGCCCACGGTCAGCGACCACGCGGCGAATGTGTGCCTCATGGCGTAGGGCTTCCGGTACGCGACTCCGGCGGCCCTGAGAGCCCTCTTCCAAACATGGTTCCGGAATGCTTCCGCGTCGAAGGGCTGACCGCTCTTGAGGCGATAGAGGTGAGGCCCCTGCGCAGTTGCTCCCGCGGTCTCGATGTGCCCCTTCAGCGCACCGGCCAGGGGGATGGCGCCTTCTCGGTACGGGTTCTTGAGGTCTGGTTTCTCCCGACCCTTGACGATCGAGTTGCGGACGAGCAGCTTGTCCCCCTGGACGTCTTCTTTTCGCAAGCCCGCGATCTCTGAGGCGATCATCCCGGTCATAATCATGACTTCGGCGATCGGACGGTAGTGCGGCTCTACATGCGCCAGAACTAGTCGCCATTCCTCGAAGCGGAAGACCTCCGGCTGCTTCTTCCTCCGCCGGGGGATCCGCCGGGACACGTATCGAAACGGATCGGGCAACTCCCAGCGGTACTCTTCGCAGGCGTCGTTCCATACCATCCTCAGAGGGATGAGAATGTTGCGTATCCGCGCCGGACTGAGGGGCTGCCCCTCTTGCCCCTTGCGTCGACTCGACAACTGCATGAGGAACTTCTTGAGCTCGACGCCGGTGATGTGCTGGAACGTCAGGTCCTTGAACCAGGGCCGAATCCAAGGGTCCAACGCCATCCGGTAGTCGCGCTGCTTGCCCTCCGAGCAGCTCGCCAAGACGCCGCGCTCCCATCGTTCCAGGTAATCTCCGAAGGTCACGGTCTTCGGGCCGGGGCTGAACTCCCAGCCCTCCCGCTGCGCGAACCACGCCTTCTCTTCGTCCGTCGCCCCGGGAAACGCTTCGGAAAAGACGAGGGTCCCTTTGTCTCGCCGGGCGATGACCGCATCGAGGAACTCCTGGACCTTCTTGCGGTTGCGGGGGGAGTCGTCGAGACCCGTGGACTTGGTCACGCGACGCCCCTGGTAGTAGAAGTCCACGTAAAGCTTTTTGGAGCCCTTCTTGCGGAGGATCGTGCCTGCTCCGGGGGCCGGAGCACCGCCCAGCACAGCCTTCAGGTGTACCATGTTCGACATGATTGCTCTCCGATCGACGAGCACCGGGGACTGCTGGCCGGCCTCCGCGATGGACGCCGTCATGCGGGCCTGGCGAGCCGGATCGGCGATCCGAAGCGCCTGGTAGCGAAGTACGAGTTGATGGAGCTCGACCTGCATCGCGTGAACCCTCCTCCCACGAGGCCTCCAGTCTAGGGGGACGAAGGGGGCGGTCGATGTCGTCTCGCAGGCGGTCGGGGGAACTTGTCGGGATTGTCTTTTGCTGACGGGCAGTTGGCGGGCCACTGCGTCTCGCAGTCTCGAGACGAGGAGTCGGACGACTTCCTCAAGGACCACGAGGACTTCCAGCCCCACTGCGTCTCGCGCCGGAGTCCAGGCAAGTAGGCCCGACTCGGCCGATTTCGGGCGCTTCTCCTCCAGGTGCACGCGCAGCCGGGTCTCGCGGTCGAAGTCGGGATTTCGTTCGTGCCAGGAGGCGCAGCCTTGGCGATGGCGCTCGCGCTGGCACTCCGGCCGAGAACACGTGCGCTGGCGGGGACCGACTCGGGGATGGGGCTCGAACCACCTGCGGCAGATACGACAAGGTCGAGAGTGCGCCACGTCCTCCCTCCTTTCGGAAGGAACATGGTCTCTCAGGGCGGGTGCCCAGTCTGGATTAGTCCGTGCTGAACTTCACGAAGGGGTCAGGTCTGGTGAGCAGAAGCGGGGTCAATTCTGGTGAGCGTCGAAGAGCGCATGACCGTCCGCTATCACACGACTCGCGGACAGCTCGTCCCCGACTATGCGTGCCAGCGCCACGGCATCGAGCGGGCACTGCCCATCTGCCAGACGATCCCCGGCGGCGTGCTCGACGAAGCGGTGGGCGAACTGCTGCTCGCCACCGTCACGCCGCTCACGTTGGAGGTCGCGCTCGCCGTCGAACAGGAGCTCACGGCCCGCCTCGACCAGGCCTCTGCGCTCCGGCGCAAACACTGCGAGCGCCTACGCTACGAAGCCGACCTCGCCCGACGCCGCTACCTACAAGTGGACCCGGACAACCGGCTGGTGGCGGACGAGCTCGAGCGTGACTGGAACGACAGGCTCCGGGCCCATCGAGACGCCGTCGAAGAGTGCGGCCGCAAGGGCAATGATGGAGAAACGGTGCTCTCTGCGGAGCAACGCGAGTCGATCCGCCGCCTTGCCACCGACTTCCCGCGCGTCTGGAAGAATCCTCGCACGCTGCAACGAGAGCGAAAGCGTATGGCGCGGTTGATCGTCGAGGACGTGACCCTGGTCCGGCAAGGCTACCAGTTCACCGCTGCCGTGCGGTTTCGGGGTGGGACGGCCACAACCCTCACCCTCTCCACCCTGCCTCCCGCGTGGAAGCTGCGCCAGACCCCCACGGCCGTGATCACCGAAATCGACCGACTGCTCGATGACTACACCCCAGGTCAGATTGCCGAGATTCTCAACCACCACGGCGCTCGGGCCAAGGCCGGCCGTTCCGACGGGTAATGGTCCAGAACCTCATCGGAGACTACGCGCTGAAGGACCGCTACACGCGACTGCGAGACGCCGGTATGCTCACGGGAGAGGAACTGGTAGCGCGGCTGGGAATCCAACCGTCGACCTTGCCCAGCTGGCGTCAGGCGGGGCTGATCTCGGTGGTCCATTACAACGACAAGAACCAGTGCCTCTATGTCCCGCCCGGCCCCGACGCACCCGTCAAGGGCAAGCACAAGGCCTTGGCCGCCCGACTCCGGACGCGACGCCGTCCTCGTATCCGCAAAGCCACGCTCGATCGCTCGGAAGAGGTGCAGTATGAAGCTTAGCCCTTGTCCCGGGGTTTTCGCACCCGCGCCGGTACCACGGCGATCCCGTGGTGTTCGGCGAAGTCCTGGTAGGTGGGGTTGAGATCGGGCTCGAAGCGGCTGGGGTGATTGAACCCACCCAAGTGGT
>JACRCS010000436.1 GCA_016218905.1 Deltaproteobacteria bacterium | reverse complement strand
GACGAAGGCCCAGACCGTCGGCATCGTCGGCGCCGGACCCGCGGGGCTCACGGCGGCCCAAGACCTCGCCGAGGCCGGCTACGAGGTCCACCTCTACGAGAAGTCGTCCCGACTCGGGGGCATGATGGCCGCGGGGATCCCACCCTTCCGGCTCCCGAAAGCCTACCTCGACCAGGACCTCCACCGGCTGCGCTGGCACTGCCCCGGGATCGTCGTCCACGAGAATTGCGCCCTCGGCAAGGAGGTGAGCCTCGCGGAGCTGAAGAAGCGCCACGCGGCGGTGCTCCTCGCCATCGGGCTCTGGCGGGACCGCAAACTCGGCGTCCCGGGCGAGGACGACGGGGTCGGGGGCCTCCACGGCATCGGTTTCCTGACGGATCTGAACGAGGGGAAGAAGGTCGTCCTGCACGGCCGGGCGGTGGTGATCGGGGGTGGAAACGTCGCCATGGACGTCGCTCGCACCGCCCGGCGGGTCGGTCCCGAAGCGGTCGACGTCTACTGCCTCGAGACCCGGGAGACGATGCCCGCCTGGGCCCACGAGGTCGTGGAGGCCGAGGCCGAGGGGATCCGGATTCACGACGCGTGGGGGCCCAGGCGCATCCTTCACGACGGCCGGAAGGTGACCGGGGTCGAGTTCGTCCGCTGCGTCTCCGTCTTCGATGAGACCGGCCGGTTCAATCCGGCTTACGACGATAAGGTGACCACGACGGTGGCGTGCGACGCCGTGCTCGTGGCCATCGGCCTCGCGGCGGAGAACGAGGAGCTCCAGCGCGCCGGCCTCCTCGAGCGGGGTTACGTCCGGGCCGACCGGGACACCCTGCGAACCGCCGATCCCAAGGTCTTCGCGGCGGGCGACGGCGCCTTCGGCCCCTCGGCGATCGTCTACGCGACCGAGCAGGGTCACCGGGCCGCCCACTACCTCCAGGCCTTCCTGGAGGGCCGCGAGGCGGATCCGTACCGGACTCGCTACACGACCCGCCGGGTGCCGGTGGCGCAGGACCCGAGGTGGGAGAAGCTCCGTCGCGAGGAGCCGGCCTTCGCCGGCCTCGGCGAGGCGCCCTCCCTCCTGACGGAATGCGACGGGACCTACGATCCCGAGACCGCCAAGCGGCAGGCGGCGAGATGTCTGCGGTGCGACGCCGAGACAGGCTCGGCGGACTACAACCGCAGGACGCGCGACCACATCCACCTCATGGCCAAGACCGAGCCGGGCGACGCGGCCCGATGCGCGGAGCTCCTACGGCTTCGGCTGGAGCCCCGCGACAATCCTTTCCCCCCAGGGCGACCGCCGAACTTCGACGATGTCGTCTTCCTCGCGGCAGGCCTCACTCGGCTGGTCATCGACCCCTACCGCGAAGCCTGCGCGACCGCTACCCGTCTCGGGACGCTCGAGCTCAGGCAGCCCTTCCTCTTCACCGGGTTCGACGACGCGCCCGCGGACGTGAAGAGGGCGCTCTCGGCGGCGATCCGGGAGAGCGGCTGCAGGTACGTCGGCTTCCGGCCCCTGGAAGACGGCGCTCCCTGGCTCCAGCTCGTGGCTCCGGGGAGGGGCGAGCCTCAGGAGAGCGCGGACGGATTGATCTACGTCCTCGAGAACGGGTTTCGGGCGGTCCCTACGCGGCGGGCGCGCGAAGGGCAGCTCCTCGGTATCGCGGTCGGGGCTGCCTGGCTCGAGAGCGCCATTACCCACGCGCTCGACAACGGCTTCGACCTCCTCGTCCTCGACGGGACCCGGAAGATCGGCCACCCGGAGGCGGAGCTCGGGAAGCCACCCGACCTGACGGTCCTCCGAGACGCGATCCGGATCCTCCGGGAGCGGGGGCAGGAGGAAGAGATCGCGCTGGCGTATTTCGGCGGCCTTCGGTCCGGCACCGACGTTGCCAAGGTGCTCGGAATCAACTGCAACGCCGGGGTGTTCGGGGTCGCCATGGGTCTGGCGCTCGGGGGAACAATCCAGGGCGGAGGGGTCGCCTTCGACGGCGGCGGCTCACTCGAAGAGCTCGGGGCCGCAGCCAGGAATTGGGTCAAGGGCACCGCGGAGGAGACCGCGATCATCGCGCGGTGCACGGGCAAGACGAACGTCCACAACCTCGAACCCGAGGACATGCGGACCATCACGATCGCCACCTCCGAGGCGCTGGGGATCCCCCTCGCGTCCGGGCGCCGGGCGAGGGCGTACTGCTAGCTCGAGATACCCGAGGCGCGCCGGGGCTCCGCCCCGGCCGCCGCAGAGACGAGGCCATGGGGCCTCGGAAACGCGAGGCGGCCATGGAGACGGTCCTTCTGCACTGTAAACGATGCGACGAGATCTACGGCTGCGTGGGCCCGAAGGGGAGGGAGTGTGGCTCGTGCAGCGCGCACGACTGCCCCCTTCTGCCCGCTCCCCGGCGGCAGAAGGGCCGCTGCGCCTCCTGCCGACGCCTCGCCCCGTCCCGGGTTGCCTCTCGGCGTGTCCTCGCGTTCCTCTCTGACGTTTTGCCGATCCTCGCGCGCGGGCCGTTCGGTGGCACCGCAGTCGCCGGGCCGGGGCGGTGAAGGACCCAAGCGCGCGAGCGTCCGCCCTCAGTAGCCGCTCCTGAGGGCATCGTCGCCTCAGGAGACGCGGCTCGGTGCGACGCGGGAAAGCGATAAAACATCGTTAGAATCGCCGCCATGATGGTTATCGCGTCTCTGGTAAGAGTGCTAATAACCGGGAGAACAACGATAAAACACTACGACCTTTTCACAAAAGATGGCGCCTGTGCCCCGGCGTGCTCGGAACGAAGGAATCCCGCAAGAGGGTCCTGCCGAGCGACTGAGCACCGGAAATCAACGGGCGGCCCCCGCGGCTTCGCCCCCTCTAGCGGAGGATCGAGATGAATAGCGGCAAAGGTGACGACAGCCTGGCTCTCGCGGTCGCGGAGCGGATCGAGAAGGAAGGGATCAAGACCGTGCAGATCGGCTTTCCCGACCTGCAGGGCGTCCTGCGGGGCAAGAGCATCCCGGCGAGCTACTTCGTCGAGCGGATGAAGAAGGGCACGAAGGGCGTCGCGTTTTGCGTAGTCGCCCTCGGGTGGGACGTCCAGTGCGGCATCGTCGAGGGGCTCGAGTTCTCTTCCTGGGCCAATGGTTTTCCAGACATGGTGGCCGTCCCGGACCTCACGACCTTCGAGGTGCTCCCGTGGCAGGCGTCCACCGCGTTCGTCCTGTGCGACCTGGCCACGGAGCACGGCCAGCCGATCCCGTTTGCGCCGCGGACCGTCTTGAAGGGCGTCCTCCGTGAAGCGGCCGAGGACGGCTACTCGGTGGTGACGGCCTCCGAGCTCGAGTTCTACCTCCTTCAGCCGGACGGCCGGACCCCCGTGTACGACGGGATCCACTGCTACGAGATCCAGGCCGGGTACGCGGTCGAGTTCGTGCTCGGGGAGATCCGGGAGAAGATGGCCCAGATCGGGATCACGATCGAAGCGTCCAATACGGAGTACGGACCCGCGCAGCTGGAGGTGAACCTCAAGTACTCGAACGCGCTGGAGCAGGCCGACAAGACGATGCTCTTCAAGGCCGGAGTGAAGGAGATCGCGCGACAGCACGGCATGCGCGCCACGTTCATGTCAAAGATCTGGCAAGGACAGTCCGGCAACGGCTACCACGTGCACCAGAGCCTCTGGGACGCGGGAAGCGGCGAGAACCTCTTCGAGAACGGCCACGAGGGCATGAGCGACACCATGGCCCACTACATGGCGGGGCTCATCAACAGTTTCCGCACGATGTACGTCCTCGGGGCGTGGACGGTGAACGCCTACAAGAGGATCGCCCCCTATTCGTACGCCCCGACGAGGCTCAACTGGGGAATCGACAATCGAACGACCGCGCTGCGGGCCGTGCTGGCGGGCAAGGGCACTCGCATCGAGAACCGGATGAGCGCAGCCGAAGCGAACCCCTATCTCGTCTTTGCGGCGAACATCGCCGCCGGTCTCGATGGGGTGCGGCGCAAACTCGCCCTGCCCGATCAGATCATCGGCGACGGCTACCGGCCCGGAGCCGGCGAGCCCATCCCGACCTCCCTAAAGGAGGCGACCGACCTCTTCTCCGAGAGCGAGGTGGCCCGGCGCTACTTCGGAAGCGACTTCGTCAACACGTTCGCCGCAGTGAGCCGTCACGAAGCCGACCAGTTCCGGCGTGTGGTCCACGAGTGGGAGAGGGAGAGATACCTGGACATGGTGTGAGTACGGCTTTCGGATTCCAGACAGGTGAGAAGAGACCGCCCATGAGCGCAGCGTCTTCTCCGAAGAGAGGAGGAAGAGATGGCATTCGCAGAGGGAAAGGAAACCGTCACGGTAACGACTGAGTTCGTTCCGGAGTTCGACGGGCAACTCAAGCGCCAGATCGACTGGAAAGACACCTTCTTCATCGCTGCCGGCGTCCCGGCCTTGGTGCTCTTCTCCATGGGGGGGATCTCGGCCACGATCGGGACGCCCGCCTGGCTGTGTTGGGCTCTCACCGTGCTCATGGGCTTCGTTCAAGTCTTCACGTACGCCGAGATCGCCGGGCTGCACCCCAAGAAGACGGGCGGCACTGCGGTGCACGGCGCCACGGCGTGGATCCGATACTCGAAGTTCACCGCGCCGATCTCTCTCTGGTCGAACTGGCTCGCCTGGACGCCCGTGCTCGCGATCGGCGCCGGGATCGGGGCGGGGTACCTCCTGTCCATCTTCTTTCCGCCCGACTCCCCGATCCGGACCTGGCAGCTGACGCTCGTCCCGCTCGATTTCCTGAAGGACGGCCTCTGCATCCGGATCAACGCCACGTCCCTCGTCGGCACGGTGATCCTCCTCATCACCTTCGCGATGCAGCACCACGGCGTGCTCCGGACTGCCAAGATCCAGACGATCCTCACGGTGGGGACGCTCCTGCCCCTCTTGATCGTTACCGCCGTGCCGCTCTTCACGGGGCAGGTCGTCGCGGCCAACTTCTCCCCTTTCGAACCCCTCGGGCTGGACAAGGCCGGAAACATCGTCCGGCGCGCGTGGGACATGAACGGCTGGCACCTCTTCATCGGAGGGATGTACATCGCCGCGTGGTCCTCGTACGCCTTCGAGACCGCGGTCTGCTACATGAGCGAGCTGAAGGACCCGGCCCGGGACACGACGAAGGCCTGCGTCTCGTCGGGCCTCCTCTGCATCATCGCCTACATCGCGGTGCCGGTGATCTTTCAGGGCGTCCTCGGCACGAAGTCGATGCTCGATCCCGGCATCGCCGACGGCTCGGGCGTGGGCAAGGCCCTGGCCGGAATGCTCCACGGCGGCGCGTTCGTGACGAATCTCCTGACGGTGATGCTCGTCTTCACGCTGCTGCTGGCCGTGATGACGTCCATGTCGGGCTCCTCGCGGACACTGTACCAGGGCGGCTGCGACGGCTGGCTCCCCAAGTACCTCGGCAAGGCGAACAAGCACGGCGCTCCGACGCGGGCGATGTGGACGGATCTCTCCTTCAACATCTTCCTCCTCATGATGTCGGACTACCTCTTCGTGCTCGCGGTCTCGAACGTCAACTACATGGTCTTCATCTTCCAGAACCTCCAGGCGGGCTGGATCCACCGGATCGACAACCCTGACGTCCCCCGGCCGTACCGCTGCCCCAACTGGTTGCTCGCCTTCGGGGCGATCCTCGGTTACGTCAACATCTTCCTGCTCGGCGCGGGCGCGAACGTCTGGGGCAAGGGGACGCTGTTCGCCGGACTTCTCTCCGTCGCGCTCTGCGTCCCGATGTTCCTCTACCGGCACTACGTCGTCGACAAGGGCAGGTTCCCCGACCACATGTGGGTCGACCTGCTCCTGCCCGGAAAGACGGAGCTCGACCCGACGCGAGCGGGAGTGCTGCCGTACGCGGCGCTCGGCGCAGCCGTGGTGGTCTGCGCGATCGGGTACTTCACGTTCGGCATCATGTAGCGGCTCGAACCCGGGCAGGGGCCACAACGGTCCGCGAGCCCGGGAACGGCCGGAGCAAGGAGATTAGGTATGCCAAAGAAGATCTTGTGTGCGACGGACGGAACGGAAGTGTCGCATAAAGCCGAGGCCTTCGCCGCGAAGATCGCGCGGCTCGTAGGAGCGGAGCTGACCTTCGTGCACGTGAGCGAGGTGAACCCGTCGGAGCTCACGCCGGTGGCGACCTCCTGGGAGACGATCATTCCGGAGGAGGTCGCCGCGCGGGAGCACAACGTCCTGCAGCACGCCGAGGAGGTCGCCCGTCTCCACGGCTACTCGTCCGGGCGCTACCTCACGGTCCGCAGTCGCGACGTCGCGAAGGCGGTGGTGGCACTCGCGGAGAAGGAGGGGTTCGAGCACATCGTCGCCGGCTCGAACGGGAGGGAGGGGATCCCCCGTTTCCTCCTGGGATCGGTCGCCGCCGCGATCATCCAGAAGGCCCACTGCCCGGTCACCGTCGTGCGGTGACACTCGAGGCTTCCGAATAATCGAGCGATCCGGTCGCTGGGACCCTTCGGCCGGGAGCGACCTGCGGCGCGCCGCGCCGGCAGAGGGGAAGACTTTATCATTCGCCCTGGACACGAGAGGAGCTGTGCATGAAGGGAAAGACCGTTGAGATGCGATTCGCGGGGTTAGTGACCATCACCCTCGGATTCCTGCTTCTGGCGACCCACGCCGTGTCGGCGAAGGAACTCGCCCTTGACGACATCCGGAAGGAGTATCCGGTCCTGCAGTACCTGAAAGGTATCCAACTCTCGGGTTTCCTGACCACCTTCTATAGCTGGAACCTGAATGGCGCGTCGAAGGGGGGACCGGGGACGACCGCCCACCGGGTCAACGATTTCCGGTACAACGACATCGAAGCGAACCAGTTCGTCCTCGATATGGCCGAGCTCCAGGCGGTCAAGCTCTCGACGCCGGAGTCCCGCGTGGGTTTCGGGGTTACGGCCGATTACGGGAGCACGGTTCGGAAGCTCCAATCTGCTGGCTTCGGGACCAAGGATCCGCTCGGGTTCACCACGAACTCCTTTGACCTGCGTCAGGCGTATCTCACCTACAAGGCTCCGATAGGGAAGGGGTTGGACCTAAAGGTCGGAAAATTCGATTCGCTGGTCGGCCTCGAGGTGAATGCCCAGGCCTACAACCTCAATACGTCTCGCGGTCTGCTGTACTGGCTGACGCCGGGTGTCCATACCGGGCTCCTCCTCAGCTATCCTCTTTTCGACTGGCTAAGTTTGACCGCCGGAGTCGTAAACGGTTGGGACGTGGCCGACGACAACAACGACAGCAAGAGCATCACCGGTTCGCTGAGCATCACGCCTGCGAAGAATCTGACGATCCTGTTGGGCGCAGTATATGGGGCGGAGCAAGGCTCCTGGGGGATTTTCACGGAGGCGGACGACGACAACGTGCGATGGATCGGAGACCTCGTCGTCATCTATAACCCCACGGATAAGCTGACGATCAACTTCACGGCCGATATGGGGGAAGAGAAGAAAAACCCGTTCACGATCAACGAAGCTCAGCCTACGGCCATTGACAATCAGTGGTATTCCGTGGGCGCCATCGTGAAGTACCAGCTCACCTCGGCCTTCAGCGCCGCGCTGCGGGGAGAATGGGTGCGGGACGACGACGGGGCTGTCCTCTTCAAGCACTTCGATGTCCCCCCCGTCGACATCACCGACCCGACCAACCCGAACTTCGGGAGCCGAACGTTTGCAGACGGCGGGTTCCGAGGCTTTCCCCAGGAGATCTGGGAGGTCACCGCCACGGCCGAGTACAAGTTTTCGGACAACTTTCGCACTCGGCTCGAATACCGCCACGACCAGTCAAACAAGGACGTTTTTCGCGGCAGGGTCGATAACGCGACGTTCACCATGTCAGGCGGCGAAGACTCCCAGGACACGATCTCGGTGGAGTTCACTGCTCTGTTCTAACGACTGTCCGTCCGATCGGGGGCGTAGGGGGCGCCCTCGGTCGGACTCCCTCGAGCAGGCACGACCCGGGCGACGTCGACTTCTACGCAGCCACGGTCGAGCACGCCCTCGGTGTCCCGAAAGAGTACTTCACCACGCTCCTCGCGATCGCGAGGACCCCGGGCTGGATCGCGCACGTCCTTGAGCAGTACTCCGACAACTTCGTCCCAATCGCCGAGCGATAGCCGGCGCACGGGCTTCCTCCGCTCCTCTGAGCCCGACAGGGCATTAGCGCTAACTTTAAGCGCACTGCCGCTCCATTGCCGGTACAACGGAGCGACGAGGGGTTATCTCTCGCCCGCTCCCTTCAGTCGCTAGAGGCGCAGAGTTCGCAGAGAAGACCGTGAACACAAGAAGATCTTCTCAGTGTTCTCTGTGCCTCTGTGAGAGATAGAACCCCGTCGTCACCCCAGGGTTCCCCGGTGTTCGTGTCCCTAAGTTAGCGCCTATGGCCCGACGGGGAGAGTCTCCCGTTCACCGGCTCCCGGGGGCCATCCTCCTGGGACATTCAGCCTGCGGACCGGTGTGTGGCTCCCTGCGGCGTCTCTCGACGGCGATCCTCCGTTCCCTCGCAACCGGCACCGGCTCCGCCCTCCCCAGGACAAATAATGTGCGTTGTAGGAAACGGAATGGGCGGCCTCTGCGGGCCTGTTATTCCTGCCTTTTGCGCCCATCGGTATCTCTGTCACCCACTCTTTTGCCTCTGTTGGGCTATTATCTGCCGATCGTGCCCACCAAAAATGTGCCCTGCAAGCAAATTTATTTCTTTTTAGGTTGACGGGTGGGGCAGCCCTCGGGTACCTTGTCGCTCGTAGGTCTCAACGTTCCGGGACGCGCCCGGAGCCCCGGCGCCCGAGCCTGCGCGGGTTCAGCCAAACCCCCAAAGGAGGAGAACGCGATGACCGCCGACTTCAATCCCTTCTCGATGGCCCAGGAACAACTCGATCAGGCGGCGGAGACGCTCGGCCTGGACGAGGGGACCCACGCGCTCCTGCGCTGGCCGATGCGGGAGGTCAAGGTGATGCTCCCGGTCAAGATGGACGACGGTTCGTCCCGGCTCTTCCATGCCTATCGCGTGCAGTACAACTGGGCGCGAGGGCCCGCGAAGGGGGGCATCCGCTGGCACCCAGACGAGACGATCGACACCGTACGGGCGCTCGCGGCGTGGATGACGTGGAAGACCTCGGTCGTGGACATCCCGCTCGGGGGCGGCAAGGGCGGGGTCGTCTGCAATCCGAAGGAGCTCTCGGAAACGGAGAAGGAGCGGCTCGCGCGCGGGTACGTCCGGGCGCTCGCCTCGGAGTTGGGGGTGCACAAGGACGTCCCCGCGCCCGACGTCTATACGACGCCCCAGATCATGGGGTGGATGATGGACGAGTACGAGACCATCGCGGGTGAGCGGCATCCGGGGGTGATCACGGGCAAGGCCCTCGCCCTTGGCGGCTCCCAGGGACGGGGCGACGCGACGGCCCGCGGCGGCATCTACGTCGCGCGGGAAGCCGCCAAGGCCTACGGGATTTCGCTCGACGGCGCCACGATGTCCGTCCAGGGCTTCGGCAACGCAGGCCAGTACGCAGCGCTGCTCGGAGAGGAGCTCCTCGGACTGAAGCTCGTCTCGGCCTGCGACTCGACGAGCGGGGTCCACAATCCCAACGGGATCGACGTGAAGGCGCTCGTCGCCCACAAGAAGCAGACCGGCTCCCTCCTCGGCTTCCCCGAGGGCGAGTCGATCCGGCCCGACGAGCTCCTCGAGCTCGAGGCGACCGTGCTCTTTCCGGCGGCCCTCGAGAACTCGATCACCGTCGCGAACGCTTCGAAGCTTAAATGCCGCATGAGCTGTGAGCTCGCCAACGGCCCGACGACGCCCGATGCGGACGAGATCCTTTATGACCGCGGCATCGTCGTCCTTCCCGACTTCCTGGCCAACGCCGGCGGGGTCACGGTCTCCTACTTCGAACAGGTCCAGAACACCTACAACTTCTACTGGCCCCTCGACGAGGTGCACGCGAAGCTGAACCAGAAGATGACGCACGCCTTCGAGAAGGTGGACGAGATGCACCGGAAGCAGAAGGCCAACATGCGCCGGGCCGCCTACCTCGTCTCCGTCGCCCGCGTGGCCGAGGCGTGCAAGCTCCGCGGCTGGATCTAGGGGAGTCCCCAATGGCCGCTACGCCAGTGCAGATCGAGGGCGAGGCGCGGGGACAGGTCCTCCGCCTGGAGTCGAGGAGCCCGGACCGTCCGCGGCCCCGAGGCGGTTTTCCGGTGGGCGCCGGCAACGGGCCCACCGGCCTTTCCCACGGTCTCCGCCGCCGGTACCTCCTCCCCTTCGACACGGCCGTGTTGCCGGAACGCCGGTGCGACGTGCTCGTCGTCGGTTCGGGGATCGCGGGGCTGGTCGCGGCGCTCCTCGCTTCGGAGAGCGCGTCTGTCGCGCTGGCGGCCAAGGCCTCCGTCGCGGAGACCAACACCCGGTACGCCCAGGGTGGTATCGCGGGGGCGATAACGGCTTCCGACTCAGCGGAACTACACCTCGCCGACACCCTCGCGGCGGGGGCCGGGCTCTGCGACGAGCAGATCGCCCGCACGGTGGCGGAGGAGGCGCCCGAGGCGATCGAACTCCTGAAGCACTACGGGGTACGCTTCGACGTGGGCGTCGGCGGTCGGCCCGACCTCCACCTGGAGGGCGGGCACACTCATCCCCGAGTCCTCCACGCCG
>JACRCS010000435.1 GCA_016218905.1 Deltaproteobacteria bacterium | reverse complement strand
CGTCGAGGAGGTCGCCCCCGATGTCGAAGCCGTTCTCTTTCGGTGCGATCGACGTCCGTCTCGAAGCCGAGCCCGAGCCCCGCCCCGCCCGGGCCGAGGACGACGCCCCGTTCCGCATCCTTCTCGCCGGCGACTTCTCCGGCCGCGCGGCGCGCGGCCTCGTCGAGACGGGTGTCGCGCTCGGCGAAAGAAGGGCGTTTCGCGTCGACCTCGACTCCCTCGACGCGACGATCGCCCGCCTCGAGCCGCAGTTTCGCCTCCGAGACGGCGACGTGATCCGCCTGCGCGAGCTGGACGACCTCCTCCCCGACACCCTCTTCGCCCGGATCGGACGCTTCGCGGCGCTGAAGGACGCCTCGGAAGCCGACGCGAGGCGCCGGACGACGAGCCGCCCCGCGGCCGGGCTCCTCGACCGGATCCTCGACGGAGCGCCGCAGGAGGAGGCCCCGGTCGTGGAGGCCGGCCCGGATGGTCCGACCGAGCTGATGCGGACGATCCTCGGAAACGGCGCCTTCAGGACCCTCGAGACCGCGTGGCGCGGCGTCGACTTCCTCCTGCGCCGGCTCGACGTCGACGGGCCCCTCACGCTCCACATCGTCGACCTCACGCCGGACGAGCTGCGCGCCGACCTCCTCGCGGGGGACGACCTGTCGAAGACGGGCCTCCACCGCCTCCTCGTCGAGAAGACGGTCGGGACGCCCGGAGCCCACCCGTGGGCCGCCTTGGCCATCCTCGGCTCATTCGGATCGTCGCCCTCGGACGCCGAAGCGCTGGGGCGGCTCGCGAAGATCGCCGGCAAGGCCGGGACGGCCGTCCTCGCCGGGGCCGAGCCGGACCTTCTGGGCTGCGCCTCGCTCGCCGCGACTCCCGATCCGGACGACTGGACCGAGCCCACGGGCCCCGGGGCCGAGGCCTGGGCCGCCCTGAGACGTCTCCCCGAAGCCCGATTCTGCGGCCTCGCCCTGCCGCGAATCCTCCTCCGCCTCCCGTACGGCAAGGAGACGAACGCCGTCGACGCGTTCGATTTCGAGGAGCTCTCTTCCCCGCCGTCGCACGAGGAATACCTCTGGGGGAGCCCCGCTCTCGCGCTCGCGCTCCTCCTCGGCGAGGCGTTCCTGGAGGACGGCTGGAGCCTCCGCCCCGGGTCGGCGCAGGAGATCTCCGGCCTCCCCTTCGCGCTCGAGACGGAAGACGGAGAGAAGCACGCGGTGCCATGCGCCGAGACTCTCTTCACCGTCCGGGCGGCGGAGGCCGTGGTGGCGAAGGGACTGATGCCGATCGTGACGATGAAAGGGACCGATACCGTTCGCCTCGCGATCTTCCAGTCGATCGCGGAGCCGTACGCGGTGCTCGCCGGGCGCTGGGGCTGACGGCACGGCGCTTCGCCCGGAACGTCAGCTCCTGGCGGGCGCTTTCTCCGGGTCCCGGCCTTCCGACCAGACTTCCGCCCGCGTGACGCCGGCCAGGCAGCCGGAGAACATCCTTAGGTGCCCTTTGTTGTCCTTGTCGAACGTCGCCTCGACCAGCAGGTACTTCCCGCTGAGTTTCTTCGTCTCCTCGTTGATCGGAAGATCCAGCCAGAGACCGTTCTTCGTCACGGCGTTCCGGACGTCATCCGGCGAGACGTAGAGGGCCTTGTGCTCGAACTCCACGGCGCTGTATCCGACCACCCGGACCCTGGCTCCGTGATACTTCTCCGGAACCTGAATCAGCCGGATCAACGAGACGAACTCAATCTCGGGCATCGCATTCCCCTTCTATCGGTCCCGCGCTCCGGTTCTCCGCGCGAGGGCCGCCGTGTCTGGTTCCCTCGTCAGGGAGGAGCTGTGGCCGGGAGCGTCGTTTCTCCCGTGCGGCCGATGTTGTCGCGACCCGGGTCGGCCGCCGGATCGTACCGCTTGATCACGCCGGTCGGCGTCGCGACGTACCCCGTGGCGTTGTTGTTCCTGCTGTAGCCCTTGTCGCCGGTCGCCCCGGAGAAGTTCTCGCTGTCGTAGGCGGGGTCGGTGGCTCCGTGCGTGTGGTACCAGACCACGTCGTTGGGCCCCTTGGCCGGCATGTTCGTCAGGCCGGCCGGCTGCCCTTGCGTGGGCGGGTCGTAGCCGTACGTCCCGTCCGGGTTCCTGTGGACCCATCCCCCGTATTCCAGGTTTTCCGCCACCGACCTCGGGTTCGCTTCCTGCATCGCCGCGATCGCGGCTTCCTCCGCCGTCGCGTAGCTCCTCGGCGCCGTCCCCGCTCCTGTGCCGGCCCCTGTTCCCGTGGCGCCTCCCGCCCCGGAGTCCCCTCCGCCGCCGCCCGAGCCGGAGCCCCCGCCGCTGTCTCCGATCAGCACCGTCGGGCAGCCTATGGCGATCGGGTTCTGGCCGCCGCAAGCTTCGAATACCTTGTCTCCCTGCCGAGCCGCCGGGAGGTTCCCGACGAGGACGGTCGAGCTCCCATGCGGGACGAAGCCCGGCCCGTGCGGCGGGATCGGCACGAGGATGGGACAGACGTGCATGTCGGAAATACTCGCCATGGCGGACATGACGGCGCTGGCCGCAGCCGCGGTCGCAGCCTTGATTCCCTCGGTGTAGGCGATGTTCGCCGCCGGCTGGCCGCCGGGGACGACGGACGCCGCCGTCCAGGTCGTCGTGAGGGCGACGTTCACGCCATTCATCACGCCGACCGAAGCGCTGGCGGTGGCCGTGGCAGCGGGCGCCCCGTTGGCGGCCGCCATGGCCCCCCCCTGGAAAAGCGTACTGGAGATCTGGGCGAGGCTCGCCGTCGCGTCGACCGGCGTCATCACCGGCCGCAGCATGAACGAGTTCATCGCGTTCGAGATCCCCTCGACCGCGCTCGCCATCGCCGATGGCAGGGCCCGCCAGGCGGGCATGAAGCCGATGAGAACCGTGGGGCAGCCGGGTCCCGGCATCAGCGGCGTGCCGTGACTCGTCACGTCCGAGACTCGGGCAGCCGACGGCACGGCTCACCCCCCCCTTTCCAATCGCGACGGACGTGACGGCAGGGTCCGGCGACTCCCGGAGCGCTGATCGAGCGGCGACAGCCCGTTCGTCGTCAGCACGACTTCTGCCCGGTCTTCGCGTTGTCGGCGGGAGTGGGTGCGGTCGGGGCCGCCTTCTCGGCGTCGCTATTGCTCCCCAACACCTGACCAGGAGCCTCTGTAGCCGAGCCACCGCTGTTGATGTTGACGACCGTGCCGACGATCGTGACGCCGCTCATGTCGATCTTCACGAAGCCCCCGGCACCTTTCAGGCAGATTTCCGGCGCTGTCAGCAGGACCTTCGTGCTGCTCCGAAAGCTGAAATCGCCGCCGGCCTCGCAGCCCGTCGCACCGTCGACCTTGAGCGCAACGTGCTGGGCCTCGACGATCAGATCCTGGTCGACGTCGAGGTGCATCTGCTGCTTGACGTGCTCACGCACGCAGCCGTCCACCGTCGTCGTCGAGAAGCCCTCGACGTAGAGGTCGAGGTGTCCCTCCCCGTCCCCCCCGCCGACCAGCACCTTCGCGTCTCCGAATCGCGCCTGGAGCATGTTGTCGACGGCCACGTGCTTGTCCTTGAAGGTGTGCTCGCGGTACTCGCCCCACTTCTGGCCGTCCTTCTCCCCGCCGACCGTCACGTGCTTGCTTGCGCCGACGCTCTCCATCGAGGCGCTCTTCACCCGCGTATCCATGTTCTTCTCGGCGTGGATGAAGACCTGCTCCTTGTCTTTCGTGTCGTCGAAGCGGAGCTCGTTGAAGCCCTGGCCGCCCGTCGTCGTGTTCGACTTGATGCCCGAGACTTTGTTGTCGTTCTTGTGCTTCGAGTCCGGCCCCTG
>JACRCS010000438.1 GCA_016218905.1 Deltaproteobacteria bacterium | reverse complement strand
GGGACCTCGCCTTCCAGGAGCGTGAGAACGACCTCGTCGTCGCGACGTTCGGTCGCGGCTTCCGGATCCTCGACGACGTCGCGCCGCTTCGCCTCGCGACACCGGAGACGCTTGCGAAGGAGGCGGTCCTCTTCCCGGTCCGCGACGCGCGGGCCTACGTTCCGAAGGTGCCGTACGGCCTCAAAGGGAAGGGGTTCCTCGGAGAGTCCTTCTACACCGCCGCGAACCCGCCGTTCGGGGCCGTCTTCACGACGTATCTCAAGGACGACCTGAAAGGCCGCAAGAAGGCACGCCAGGACGCGGAGAAGGAGAAGGCGAAAAAGGGGGAGGACGTCCTCTACCCGACGTGGGACGACCTTCGCGCCGAGGATCGCGAAGACGAGCCGTCCCTTCTCCTGACCGTTGCCGACGAGACGGGAAGCGTCGTCCGGAGGCTGACCGCCCCGGCGAAGGCGGGTTTCGCGCGCGTCGCGTGGGACCTCCGCTACCCGGCCGCCAACCCGACGCAGCTGAAGGAGCCTGAGGAGAATCCCTGGAGTCCCGGCCCGCGCGGGCCAATGGTGGCGCCCGGGACCTACCGGGTGTCGCTCGCGAAGAAGGCCGACGGCGTCGTCACACCGCTCGGCGAGCCGCAGGCGTTCGCGGTCGTCCCTCTCGGCGCCTCGTCGCTCGGGCCTGTGGACCGCGCCGCGGTCCTGGCGTTCTCGAAGCGGACGGCCCGCGTCCAGCGCGCGGCCCTCGGCGCCGTCGAGGCGATGAAAGAGGCGAAGACGCATATCGACCACCTCGAGAAGGCGCTCGGCTATTCGCTCTCAACGTTTCGGGGACGAAGGTCCGTTTCCAGTAGACGAAGACCGCGAGAGGTCCTGTCTGGTTCTCGCTCCCGGTTCGGCCTCGCGGTCCGTTTCCGGATCGAGGGGACGCCCGGCTTCCGTAGCGCTGCGACGAGCGCCTCGTTTCTGTGTTTCGTCCCGCGAATCGAGGCGCTCGTCCCCTTTCCCTTTCCCCGCCGTCTCTCGGGCCCGAAGGTTCGGGGGTGCCTTCCCGGTCCAGACCGGGAAGACGGGAGATTTCCATGAGGTTCATCGAGCCGCTTTCCGCCGGCCACGAGTGGAGGAGACGCGCGGCGGCGAGCCGCGGATGCCTCCGCGGTTTGGAGGCATTCAGAAAGGAGGATGGTCCGGGAGAGAGACGACCGGGCTCCCGAAGCCCCGCCGAGCGAACGCCGCGAGGCGGTGTCCCGGCCCTGTTCGGGAGGGCAGGGCCCCGTGTGCGATCGAAGTTTGGAGTCCGGTCCGGATGTGACGGAGCCGGACCTGCTGGAGGAACGCCGATGAACAGATACAGACACTGGTTCGTGCTGCTCGCAATTCCGCTTCTCGTGGCGACCCGAGTCGTCGCGCAGGGCCTGCCGACCGGAACCCTGAATGGCCGCGTCGCCGAGACCGAGGGGCTCGCTCTGCCGGGCGTAGCCGTCACCGCGAAGTCGCCGGCGCTGCAGGGGACTCGGACCGCTGTGACGAACGTGAACGGGGACTTCGTCATTCCGAACCTGCCCCCGGGCGACTACGTCGTCTCCTTCGTCATGTCGGGTTTCCAGGCCGTGACGAGAAACGTCAAGGTCGCCGCGAGCCAGCAGGTCGTGGTGAACACGAAGCTCTCCATCGCGACGGTTGCAGCCGAGGCGATGGTTATCGCGCAGAGCGAGACGGTCTCCCAGACGGCTCAGGCCGCCACGACGCTGACTGCCGAGACGACGCAAAAGCTCCCGGTTGCGCGGACCTTGCTCGCCTCGGTCGTCCTCAGCCCTGGCGTCAACGTCAACGGACCGAACGCCGCCGTCACCGTCTCTGGCGCCCAGTCGTTCGACAACGTGATTACGATCAACGGCGTCAACATCCAGGACAACATCCGCGGGACGCCGAACAACCTCTTCATCGAGGACGCCATCCAGGAGACGACGACGATGACCTCGGGCGTCTCCGCCGAGTACGGGCGGTTCACGGGCGGCGTCATTAACGCGGTGACGAAGCAGGGAGGCAACTCCTTCGCCGGGTCGCTTCGCGTGACCCTCAACAACAACGACTGGCAATCGCAGTCGCCGATTCCGGTCGTGTTCACCGACACGGTCTCCCCGACCTACGAGGCGACCCTCGGCGGACCGCTCTGGAGGGACCGGGTCTGGTTCTTCGGCGCGGGCCGGTACAACAAGAACGAGTATGCCGGCCAGACGGTTGCCCCGACGAACGCCTCCTTCCCGCGCGCCGACACGAACACGCGGTACGAGGCGAAGCTGACGCTCACGCCGCTCCAGAACCACACGTTCACGGGCTCCTACACGAACAACCTGACGGAGCAGACCGGCTACTACTATGGGAGCCTGCCGCTCCTCGACCTCGCACCACTCCAGACCCGTCAGCTTCCGAACGACCTGCTCTCCCTGAACTACAACGGCGTCCTCTCGTCGAACCTGTTCATCGAGGCGCAGTACTCGAAGAAGCAATTCAGGTTCGAGAACGAAGGGAGCCGCGTCACCGAGCTGATCGGCGGTACGGCGGTCCTGGTCCAGGACCGGGGCCTCGCCCAGATGTACGCCCCGATCTTCTGTGCCGTTTGCCCGGGAGCGGGCGAGGAGCGGAACAACGACGACTACCTCGTCAAGGGTACGTACTTCGCATCCACGAAGAGTCTCGGCTCGCATAGTGTCGCCATCGGGTACGAGAACTTCGGCAGCCAGCGCCTCTCGAACAACTGGCAGTCCGGGAGCTCCTGGCTCCTCTACCCGTCCTCCGTCCAGCTCAGCAATGGAGATCTGTTTCCGGTGATCGACTCGAGCGCCTTCCTCACATATGCACCGATCCCGGAGATGAGCCAGGGGAGCGACATCCGGACGAGCTCGCTCTTCATTAACGATTCGTGGCGGCTCAACAACAGCCTCTCCTTCAACATCGGCTTGCGCTGGGACAAGAACAACGCCACGGACGCGGCCGGCCAGACGACGGCCAAGGACAGCGCCTTCAGCCCGCGCCTCTCTGCGAGCTATGACGTGAAGGGGGACGGGAAGCTGCGCCTCTCGGCGAGCTACGCCCGCTACGTCGGGCAGGTCCAGGAGGGCCTCGCCGGGAGCGGCGCCACCGGCGCGGGCTCCCCGGCCGCCTACTACTACTACTGGACGGGAGCTCCCATCAACGCCGGCGCGGCCGGACCGTACGTCCCGACCGACCAGATCCTGCGGACGATGTTCGCCACGCTTGGGGTCACCGGACTCAACCAGTTCCCGAACGTCCCCGCCGACAACGCGTCCGTTCCCGGAGTGAACCTCCTCATCCGCGATAGCCTGAAATCACCCTACGCCGATGAGCTCGTCCTCGGCGTCGGCGGGGCCTTCGGCTCGAACCTCGTCTATCGCCTCGACGGCGTCCACCGCAAGTACACGAACTTCTACTCGACCCGGCGCGACCTCTCGACCGGGAAGGTGGAGGATTCGCTCGGCTACGTCTACGACCTGGGCCTCTACGAGAATTCGAGCGAGCCGGAGCGCGAGTACAACGGGCTGCATTCGTCGGTCGCCTGGCGGAAGAGCGGTCTCGACCTCTCGGCGAACTGGACATGGTCCCGGATGCGCGGGAATTTCCTCGGCGAAAACGCCGGCAGCGGGCCGCTCGCCGCAGGCTTCGACAATTACCCCGAGTACTTCGACCTCGCGTGGAATTCTCCCCGAGGCGACCTCCTGCAGGATCAGCGCCACCGCGTGCGCCTTCTCGCCTCCTACGACTTCAAGATCGGGGCGATCGGGATCACCCCGGGCCTGATCCAGCAGTACGACGCCGGAACGCCCTACGGCGCCCTCGGCTTCGTCAACAGCGCGGCCTACGTGACGAACCCGGGCTACGCCGCGCCTCCCGCCACGGTTCAGTACTACTTCACGGCACGCGACGCCTACCGGACCGACGACGTCTGGGCCACGAACCTCTCGCTCAACCTGAGCACGAAGATCGGGCCGGTCGAGATCTTTGTCCAGCCCCAGATCCTGAACGTCTTCAACAACGACGCCGTCCTCGCGCCCAACACCTCGGTCTCCGTGGGCACGGGAGCCGCGCCGAACGCTGCCGGCCTCGTTCGCTTCAACCCCTTCACCACGAACCCGATCGAGTGCCCTCAGAATGGAACGCCGGCCGAATGCCGGGCGATGGGCGCGAACTGGAAGAAGGGCACCAACTTCGGAAGACCCACGACGGGCGCCGCGAACTCCATTTCCCGCTCGGGCTCTTTCCAAGGGACCCGCCTCTGGTTCGTGTCGATGGGCGTTCGTTTCTAGTCCGGCCTGTCAACGTGTGACGTTCCGTCTCCCCCCGGCCTTCGGGCCGGGGGGAGCTCCATTTTCGGGCCTTCGCGTCAGGACTCGAGCGGGACGGCCTGAACCTCGGCGGGATCGCCGGGGAGCCCCCGCTCTGTTCCCGACATGGAGGACGACGTTGTTGCGCGAGGCCTCTATCCAGTCGATGTCCACGACCCGGACGAAGAAGCTCCGGCAGTCCTCCCTGACGAGAAGCCAGACGGGGTACGACCTCAGTGCGCTCAGCTGCTCGACGAGCGGCGCTCGAGCGCCGCTCCCGCGTGGCGGGTCTGGCGGCGCGCGCGGACCCGCTCGAGCGCGGCGTTCGAGAGACCGATGCCGCTGGAGGGAGGGAGAGGCCCGGCGCCGGCACCGGGGGCTTCTTCTCGAGCCTCGATGGCCGGAGAGGGCCCGTCGCGCCCCGCCGAAAGGGTCAGAGTTCCGGGTCCAGGGCACCGAGAGATCCCGTGCTCGAGGGTGTTTTCGACGAGAGGCTGCAGGTCGAACGTCGGGACATCGGCGCCGAGGACCTCGTCGGCCACGGCGAAGGTCACGGTGAGCCT
>JACRCS010000427.1 GCA_016218905.1 Deltaproteobacteria bacterium | reverse complement strand
TTACGTGTTCGTCTCGGGACATCAGGTCCTCGCCGGTCTGGCAGACTCCGGCCGGGACGCCCTTCGCCTGGAGTTGCCGCATCACGTCCTCGGCCGTCCGGCCCTCCGTCCACTGGGACACGAGGCGCTCCAGCTCGTCCTCGTTCGCCTTTCGCCCCGCGAGGGTGGAGAACCGGGACTCCCGCGTCCAGGCAGGGCTTCCCAGCGCTTCTCCGAAAGCGCGCCACTGTTCCTCGCTCAGCACGGCGATGGCGCACCATCGGTCCTCGCCCAGGCACGGGAACGCCCCGTGGGGCGCCCCGTGAGCCGACCGGTTCCCCGTGCGGGCCGCCACCCGACCATTTGCGGTGTAGTCGAGAAGCGTCGTGTCCATCCACGCGAGCGAGCTCTCCAGCTGCGGCAGCTCTATGTACTGCCCCTTGCCCGTCCGTTGCCGGTAATGGAGAGCGGCCAAGAGTGCGACGCAAGCGTGAGTCGGGTTGGCGCACATATCGGGAAGGGCGATGTTGATGGCCGGAGGGCGGTGGGGGAAACCGGAGATGTGGTTCAGCCCGATGGCAGCCTGGATGCCGTTGCCATACGCTCCGAACCTGCTCCTGGGCCCGGTCTTTCCGAAGACCGGCATCGAGAGGACGATGATGTCGGGCTTGACCTTCACGAGCTCGTCGTACCCGAGTCCGAGCCTCTCCATGAAACCGGCGGAGAAGTTGTCCACGACGACGTCACCCAGGGCAACGAGCTTCTTTGCCACCTCAAGGCCTCGGGGGTGACGCAGGTTGAGCGTCACTCCGAGCTTGTCGCAGTTGAAGTTGGTGAAGAGTGCTCCGCGCCGATGGCGCCCCTCGACGTGGTCGGGCCGACCCGGAACGCTTCGGGCCCAATCGAGCCGCGAGGAGCTTTCGATTCGGATGACCTCGGCTCCGAAGTTCGCGAAGTACCGGCCCACCCACGGGCCCGCCTGAATCCAGCTGAAATCTATGAACCGCACGCCCTCGAGAGGAAGCTTCGTCGGCCTCTTTTCCTCGTGCGCCTGGGCAACCATCTCCACCTCCGAAAGGGAACCTACTTCGGGCCACGGAATGGGCGCCGGGAGGATCCGCCGATCCTCGATCCGCCTGCCCAATCGACGGCGCACGCGGTTCGGCACCGGAACGCTTACAGGCCCGCAGTGTGCCACGGAGATGCGTGGTCTTCAGTCTCGTCACGAACGCAGCGTGGGTGAACAACCGCACCGTCTCTTGGTGCCGGAGGACACACCGGGGTAGGCGCCCGTGAGCCCCCCTCCCTCAGGTCCCTCGCGATGGCGCCTTGGGGACAACCTGGGCGCACAGGCTGCCCGCCTCCAGGTGCTCTCGGTCGCCGCAACCCGGAGCGGAGCGCGCGCCCGCAACTTCACAGCAGGGATGGAACTCTATCCATTCCGCTCACCTTCCGATATCCTTGTACCTCCTCTCAATCCCTCGAAAAAACAATAGTCCGAGCCCAGCCCCGAGCTCGGTGGAGGGCTGAACGGTTGCGAAATGGCGGCGGTCGGTTTTGAAACGATCCGCTCGGAGGGGCACACATGACCGAAGCGGAGGACGTGGCCTCCCGAGCCTATCCTCGAGGCGACAAGCCTTGGGAACTTAGGATCTACGTCACGGGTCCTTGTTCACCGAAGTGCCTCGCCGCTTCCCGGAATCTTGCCCGTATCTGCGACGAGCAGCTCCAGGGCCATTGCCGTGTCGAGCTCATCGACCTTCTCCAGAGTCCCGAGCGTGCCCGGTCGGACCAGATCACCGCGATCCCCACGGTGATGCGCGTTTTCCCCTTGCCTGTACGCAAATTGGTGGGGACGCTGGACAATAAGGAGTGCGCCCTCGCGGGGCTGGACCTTCCGTTCGACTGAAGGCTTCGGAGGAGTGAGGCTGACCCCAGCGCGGCTGGTCGAGCCGCCCTGCCTTTGCTCATCCATGGTGTCGGACCGGGGGGGCGGCAGAACGGAGGGCAGAGCAGAGTGGCCGAAGATGAAGGAGGAACCGTGACGGAGGATCGCAGCGCAGCAACGGAGTCCAACCAGCTACTGAAGTGTCCGACCGGGATCGGCGGCTTCGACGAGGTCACCTTCGGAGGACTGCCGCGAGG
Source organism: Deltaproteobacteria bacterium (assembly GCA_016218905.1). Next base: position 933 of record JACRCS010000427.1, on the reverse strand, counting down.
CCGGGCGAGCCTCGTCTGCGGCGGCCCGGGGTGCGGCAAGACCCTCTTCGGCATGGAGTTCCTCGTCCACGGAGCGCTCAAGCACGGAGAGCCGGGCGTCTTCGTCTCTTTCGAGGAGACGCCCAAGGAACTGGGGCAGAACGTCTCTTCCCTCGGGTGGGATCTCGCCCGGCTCGAAGCCGACGAGAAGCTCGTCGTCGACCACGTGCACGTCGAGCGCAGTGAGATCCTCGAGACCGGGGAGTACGACCTCGGAGGCCTCTTCATCCGGCTCGGCCTCGCCGTCGACTCCATCGGCGCGAAACGCATCGTGCTCGATACCGTGGAGTCGCTCTTCTCCTCGCTTCCCAACGAGTTCATCCTCCGCTCGGAGCTCCGGCGCCTCTTCCGGTGGATCAAGGACCGGGGTCTCACGGCCGTGATCACGGGCGAGAAGGGCGAGAGGACTCTCACCCGCCACGGTCTCGAGGAGTACGTCTCAGACTGCGTCGTCTTCCTCGACCACCGGACTACGGAGGAGATCTCCACCCGGCGGCTTCAGATCGTAAAGTATCGGGGCGCTCTCCATGGGACGAACGAGTATCCGTTCCTCATCGGAGAGAACGGGATTTCGGTCCTTCCCGTCACGTCCCTGAACCTCGATTACCCCGTCTCCACGGAGCGGGTGAGCACCGGAATCCCGCGGCTCGACCACATGTTCGGAGCCAAGGGCTACTACAGGGGCTCGAGCGTGCTCATCTCCGGCTCGGCCGGAACCGGGAAGTCCACGATTGCGGCGAAGTTCGCCGAGGCCTCCTGCCGGCGCGGGGAGCGGTGCCTCTACTTCGCCTTCGAGGAGTCGGTGTCGCAGATCGTACGCAACATGCGCTCCGTCGGGATCGACCTCGAAGCCCTGATGGCGGGCGGGCTGCTACGGTTCCACTCGGCGCGGCC
>JACRCS010000426.1 GCA_016218905.1 Deltaproteobacteria bacterium | reverse complement strand
GTAGCTGCACCCGAGCAGGTGGGCCTCGATGTTCAAGCGGCCGCGGTGGGCCATGCCGACGATCACCTCCCGGACGCCCCGGCCGGCGGCGTCGGAGAAGAGGGCGTCCGCGAGCGGAATCGTGGCGTCGGCTCCCTCCAGCGAGAACCGCGTCTGCCCCAGGTACGTGCGGTGCAGGAACTCTTCGAAGCGGCCGGAGCGGCAGAGGAGCTCCAGGACCCGCAGGCGGTCGGGGGCGGCCAGGTCGGGACGGTTCCGGGAGCTCTCCATGCGTTCCCGGAGCCACCGGCGCTCTTCCGGGTCCTGTACGTGCACGTACTCGACGCCGAGGCACCCACAGTACGTCTCCTGGAGCACCTCGAGGACGTCCCGGAGCCGCGCCCGCCCGTCCGGAGAGAAGTCGGGAGCGTAGACCTCCCGGTCGAGATCCGTTTCCGTGAGGCCGTACGTCGAGGGCTCCAGGAGGGGATGGCTCCTCGGGCACTCGACGAGGGGATCCAGGCAGGCGAGGAGGTGCCCGTTCTCCCGGTAGGCGGCGATGAGGGCCTCGACCCTCGACTGGCGGAGCAGATCGTCGGGGGTGCACGCCGCGGGGGAAGGCCCGGACGCGCCGAGCTCGAAGCCTTCGAAGAAGAGCCGCCAGTCAGCACCGACCTGCCCGGCGTCCTCCTTCCAGAGGGCGTACTGGCGGTCGATGTAGTCCGCGTTAAAGGCGCCGGGGACCGTCATTGAGAGCTCCTACGAGCGTACCGGGTGTTGCGTACCCGTACCGCGGCGAGATGGGTCCCATAGATCCCATAACTCTCATAAGTCTCATAAGTCCCATAACTCTCATAAGTCCCATAACTCTCATAAGTCCCATAAGTCCCATAAGTCCCATGAATCCCGCGTACCGCGTGTTCTGGGCGCCGGTGCCCGGTACGCAGTACGGTGTCATATCTTCCCACCCTTTACCCACCAGTCCGAGCCCTTGTCAAACCACCACGCCGAGGAGTCGCCCTGGAGGATGGTCTGGGCGAGGTCGCGGGCGAGGTCGGTCTGGAGGCGGCGCAGCGAGAAGGGGATCCACTCCTCGGCGTTCCGGTTTCCCAGGTCCAGGAGCTCTTTCAGTTGAATGAGCATCTCGAGCTGGTCCGCGTCGCGGACGAGGATCGCTTCGGGCGTGCTCTGGGCCCGGAACTCGGAGAGGTGGTCCTGGATCTCGGGGCCGAAGGAGAGCCCGCGCGTGAGGTCCTCCACGGCCTTCACCTCGTCGGCCCGGACGTACTTCTGGTTCATGTAGTTCAAGTCGCCGGTGCGGGCCTCCGGCAGGTCGTGAAAGAGCGCCATCCGCAGCACCCGGTCGGCGTCCACTCCGTCCGAGAGCCGGGCGAGCGTGTAGGCGATGAGCGCGGCGCGGAAGGAGTGCTCGGCGACGCTCTCTTCGCCGGTGCCGAGGAACTGCCAGCAGGTGCGCGGTGTCCGTTTGAGCATGCCCATTTCGAAGAGGAAATCGGCCACACGATGCAAGACGAGCCCTCCGGTTCGGGTTGAGGTTCGGGACGGTATCTTCGCGGTCCGCCAGAATAGCAGGTCTCGAGGGCGCCTGCAGGGTCGGACGCGCCGATTGCGCCCGAATGCCGGTCCGTTCACAGCACCTTGACGGGCGTCCGCTCCTCTCGTATACAAGACGTGCCTCTTGCAGCTCTCAGTCAGGCGCTCGATGAACGATCGTGAATGCACCCTCCCTTCGATCCTGGTCGAAGTGGGGCACCCGAAGTTCCCCTGGGCCCTGGAGTGCGTCTTCCGGACGTTCAATGAACTCGTCGCCATCGACCCTACGCAGTCGTGGCGCCAGATCCTCCACCACGCCGCGAGAATCATCGTCGAGTTCCTCGGCGCGCGCGCCGCTTCCATTCGGCTCCACGAGCCGCACCTGAACCAGATGGTCTCCTTCGGGTCGTACCACTTCGACGAGGAGATGCGGGAGGTCTCGATCCCACTCGAGGACACCATCGCCGGGCGGGTGGTCTCGACGGGCCGGACGCACACCGTCGAGGACATCGCCAGCAGCCACGACTACCAGAACAAGGCGATCCTCGACCGGGGCCTGCGCTCCCTCATGGCCGTGCCCCTGATCATTCCGCGCTACTTCGAGAACGCCGACGACATCCGCGGTGCCATCCAGGTCTACTACTCCGAGGCGCCGCGGGTCTTCTCCCCCGTGGAGGTGCTGACGGCCGAGCTCATGGCCCAGCGGGTGAGCTACGTCATCGCGCGCAAGAGCATCCTCGACATGCGGCGGGTGAACCAGAAGAAGGAGTGGCTCGTCGAGAAGATCTTCTCAAAGCTCTCCCTGGAGAGGGGCATCAAGATGAAGGACCTCTTCCGCCTCATGGTGGAGGAGGTCCAGGACATCATCAAGCTTCAGAGCTGCACGCTCTTCGCGATGAACGAAGACGAGAAGAGCCTGGTGCTCGAGACGGGCTGGCCGGAGGTGGGGAGCTACCACACGATCGGGAAGGTCTTCCACCTGGACGAGCACCCCTACCTCCGGGTGGCGGTGCTCCGGGACCATCCCTTCGGAGATTTCGAGCACGAACGAGTCTACCCTTCCTACCTGCTCATCAAGAACCCCCACGCGAGCCCCCTGACCACGCCCAACCTGCGGGAGTTTGCCCGGACGCACGGGATCAACTCGATCCTCTACGTACCCCTCAGCATCGGCAACCGGGTGCGCTACCTCCTTGTCTTCGATGCCCTGGAGCGGCGGCGCTTCTTCTCGGACGAGGAGATCGAGATCCTCACCTTCTTCGGAAAGCAGCTCACGCAGGCGCTGGAGATCGAGCGGCTCGACGACATCCTCCACGACTTCAAGAATCCCGCCATCGCCGTCGCCGGCTTCGCCAAGCGCGTGAAGAAGATGATCGAGAAGCGGGAGCCCAACTTCTCCGAGATGCTCCGCTTCATCGACGTCATCATCCACGAGGGCACGCGGCTCCAGGAGATGGCCATCAGCCTCTATCCGCTCACCCGGCCGGAGCTCGTGGACCTCTCCGAGGTGGTGAGGGAGCGGTTCCTCATCAACGAGGAAGCGGTCCGCGAACAGAAGAAAGCCGGCGTCGAGCTCGATTCGTCGGACCTCGCGCCGGGGCTCCTGGTCGAGACGCGAAGGCTCGTGCTGGAGCGGGTGCTCGACAACCTCCTGAACAACGCCACCAAGGCGATCCCGGCCGACGGAGGCTTCCTGCGCGTGCGGACCTCGGCCCGGGGCGATGAGGCGCACCTGGAGATCACCAACTCGGGCCGCATTCCCCCGGAAGAGGTGGCCCGCATCCGCTCGGCCGAAGTGCTCGGCCGGGGACTCAACATCATCTACCGCTTCGTCTCCGCCATGGGCGGCCACGTGGACGTCGACGTCCACGCGGACACGACGACCTTCCGGATCGTTCTCCCGCTGGTCAAGACCGACTGAGTCGTTCTGCGGCACGGCAGCGACTTGTGCAACGGATCTTGAGATGCCCGGCACAGTCTTGCCCCACCCAAGCCTCCGCTCCGAGTTGACACCCCGAGGGCCTCTGCTAACAAAGGGGAAACTCCCGCACCGAGTTCCCCTCGCGGCACGGCGGAGGTCTCGCATGCACGACCCCAGGTCTTCCCCCTCTCGGCGGGATTTTCTCACCGCCGCAGTGGTGGCGGTCGGTGGAGTAGGGGTCGGCGCAGCCGCCTTCCCTTTCCTTCGCGCGCTCAGCCCGGCTCGTGACATTCTCGCAGCGGGGGTCCTGGAGATCGATCTCTCCGAGATCGGGCCGGGCGAACTCCGCACGGTCCTCTGGCGCAAGCAGCCGGTCTTTCTCCTGCGGCGCACACCGGAGATGATCGCAAAGACGGCGAGCCTGGACCCGGCTTCGCTTCTGGACCCGGCACGACCGGAAGACCGTTCGCTGCGGCCCGAGTGGTTCGTGGGCTTCGGGGTCTGCACCCACCTCGGGTGCGTGCCCTTGCCCGACCTTGGAGGCGTCACGGGTACCGGCCAGCCCGGCTTCTACTGCCCCTGCCACGGCGGCAAGTACGACAGCCTTGGCCGCAGGCTCGCCGGCCCCGCGCCGGAGAACCTCCACCTCCTCCCCTACGCCTTCGTCTCCGACGACCGCGTTCGGCTCGGGACGAGGGCCTTTGGCGGGTACAGCGAGAACGTCCGCACCATCGGAGGGCTTCCGAAGGCATGAAGGCGCTCGTCGGCTCCGCGCTTGCCTGGATCGATCGGCGGTTCCCGCTCACGGAATTCCTGCGCAAACAGCTCACCGACTACCTCGCGCCGAGAAACCTCAGCTATCTCTGGAACTCCGGCTCTGTCGCCGGCATGTTCCTCGTCGTCCAGACGCTGACCGGACTCTGGCTCGCCCTGTACTACAAGCCCCAGGAGCAGCTCGCTTTCGAGAGCGTGCAGCACATCGTCCGGGACGTGAACTTCGGCTGGCTCCTGCGCTCCCTCCACGCGGGGGGAGCGAGCTGTCTCTTCCTCGCGATGTACGTTCACGTGGGGAGGGCGCTCTACTACGGGTCCTACAAGGCGCCCCGGGAGCTCCTCTGGTGGATCGGGTTCGCGATCTACCTGGCGCTGATGGGGGAGGCCTTCATCGGCTATCTCCTGCCGTGGGGGCAGATGTCCTATTGGAGCGCCACCGTGATCACGAACCTCTTCGGCGTCGTCCCGGTCGTCGGCCCGAAGCTCGTGGTCTGGCTCCGCGGGGACTTCGCCATCGGCGACGCGACGCTCGGGCGCTTCTACGCTTTTCACATCGCCCTTTTCCCCGTTGCCGTGATCGGAGCGCTCGTGAGCCTTCATCTGACGGCGCTGCGGAGGGTCGGGAGCAACCACCCGCACGGGACGGACTTGGAAAAGCCGGGGCCGCACGTCATCCCGTTCCATCCCTACTACGTCTTGAAAGACCTTTGGTTCGGCGCCCTCGTGCTGGCCGCGTTCCTCGCCGCCGTCTTCTACGCACCTTCCTGGTTCACGGAGCCGGCCAACAGTGAGCCGGCCAACCCGCTCCAGACGCCGCTCCACATCGTTCCGGAGTGGTACTTCCTCGCCTTCTACGCCATCCTGCGCGCGGTCCCCCACAAGCTCGGGGGTGCCCTGGCGATGGCTGCTTCACTCCTCGTCCACGCCTTCCTCCCGTACCTCGACCGCTCGCCGGTTCGAAGCGCGCGTTACCGGCCGGTGAAGCGGGTGCTGACGCTGCTCTTCTTCGTCGACTTCGCGGTGCTGACGTACGTCGGTTCCCTCCCGCCCGTGGGCACCGCCCTGCTCGTCGGGCGAGCGGCCACCGTAGCCTACTTCCTGTACTTCCTGGCTCTGCCGTTCCTACCCCGGTTCGAGAAGACGAAGCCCCTGCCCGACGGGATAAAGCCGTGAAGGGGGCAGCGCTGTTCCTGCTCGCGCTCCTGGCCTCGCCGCCCGCGTGGGGCGCGGAGGCGGCACTGGACCTGGGACCCCAGGCGATCCGGCGTGGCGAGGCGATCTTTCGAGAGAACTGCCAGGAGTGCCACGGAGCGAAGTATCTGGGGCTGGCGCCACGGATGTCCGCGGCCGATTCCGCCGAGGCGTTCGGCAGGCCGGTGCCGGACTTGAGCCTCGTCGCCGCGATGAAGGGCAGGGGCAAGAAGGGCGCGAGGTTCGTCGCCGCTTTCCTCCTCGGCTACCGGGAGGATGGGGGGAACTCCGTCGCGCCCGGGACGGCCATGCCGCCGGTCCTAGACCCCTCCGATCCTGCGACGCCCCGCAAAGCCGCCGACGTCGCGGCCTTCCTCTACTACGCCGCCGACCCGAGCTTCCGGGAGAGGGAGCGCCTCGGAGTTTACGTCCTCTGCTACATGGCGGTGCTCGTCGCACTCCTCTACCTCCTCTACCGAAGGACGTGGAGGAGCCTCGAAAACCCGGCACAGGGGGGACGAACCGCCCGCCCACGATGAACGCGTCCGGGGCAGTGCGGAGTCCCGCGCCATGGCGGTTCCCCTTTTCCGCGTCCCTGGTTAGGTTGGAAGCTGACGGCCTCTCGAAGCGCTCCTCGGAGGAAGTGGAGCCGCGGAGCGCACGGGGTCGTCAGGCGGTGTCATGCGCAGTTGGATGAAAGCGAGTCGATCTTCAAGCCTTCCCTGGCCGGCAGTCGGCCGCGAGGACCGGCGGTCCTCCGGACGGCCGGCCGAGGCCGGGGCTGCGGAGCTCGGCGACGAAGCCGCCGCGGCGCCGCGCGGGGAAGCACGGAAGAGGCCGATCGAAGACGGAGGGCTCAGCCGGCGTCCGTACGTGTTCCTGACGGCGATCGGTCTAGCCCTCCTTCTGATCGCAACCTACACCCATATTCAAGGCTACCGGCTGGCGCGCCTCCACACGCCCATGGCGAGGGCCGCGAGCGAAATCAAGGCCCAGGGGACCCTCTCCCATCTCTGGCTCGAGGAGGTCCTGAGCGGCGATCCCCACCAGCGGGTCTCAGATGTCTGGGCCCCTCTGGCGCGAGTCGACCAGGAGATCACGTTCTTGCGGGAGGACGCGCGGCGCTCCGGCTCCTCCATTCTCGACGTTGGGGGGAGACCCGCCCGCGAGAAGCTCCGCACTCTCCGCGCGAGGCTCGCCGAGGTGCGGGAAGTGACGAGCGCACGCCTCGCTCATCCCGAAGCCTCCGGCCCGGGTAGCGAAATCGAGAGCCGCTACGACGAGGTCTTCTCCGGCTTCCTGGATGCGGCACAGGACTTCGAGGCGTCCGTGCACGAAAGCATCCGCCGCGATCTCGCCTCCTTTCGGAGGGCACAGCTCCTGCTCGTTACGGGCGGACTCCTGGTTCTGGCTCTGGGAGTCCTCGTATTCCAGCGCTTCGAGCGGGAGCGCGTCCGCCACGTTCGCGAGATCGAAGCCGCGAAAGGGGAGCTCGAGCGGCGGGTGGAGCAGCGCACGAGGGCCCTTCGGACCGTGAACCGCAGCCTCGCGGAGGCGAAGGAGGCGGCCGAGCTCGCGAACCGGGTGAAGGACGAGTTTCTGGAGCGCATGAGTCATGAGCTCATGACGCCCCTGAACGTCGTCCTCGGCTACACGGACCTCCTGCTCGATCAGGTGGAAGGCACGCTCAGCGACGAGCAGCAGAAGAGCCTCCAAAAGGTGCGCAGGCACGGCGGCCGGCTGCAGCGATGCCTCGACGAGATCCTCGAGCTCTCCAGCATGGTCTCCAACCCGAGCACCGCGGCGACCTCGGCCTTCAGCCCCGCGGCCGCGGTCCAGGGGGCGGTGGGTGCACTCGCCGCCGCCGCGGGCCGGGCGAGCGTCTCCCTGAGCGTCGGGATTGCTCCGGAGGTGCCCGCGAGGGTCCGGGGAGACCCCGAACGGTTCGCGAAGGCCGCTTCCCTCCTCCTCGAGGACGCGCTTTGCGGGGCTCAGGGCGGCCGAATCGCCGTCTCCCTGATCTCCCCCGAGAGCCGGGCGGCAGATTCGAACCCGGGCGTCCCGCTGCTGCTGTCCGTGCGCAGGACCGGGATGCCGGTCTCGGGTCCCGCAAGCACCGGCGCCCGGCCGGAGGCCTGCTGCTCCTCCCCCGGGGCCGGAGCAGACGAAATCGCCAGCCTCCGGCTGACCGTGGCGAGGCACCTCGTCAAGTCCCTCGCGGGTGAGCTGTGGGTCGAGAGCGAGCCCGGGGAAAGCAGCGTCCACTTCCTCGTCCGGCTCGTTGAGGCGGACGCCGCCCCGGAAGGCGAACGACCGACCTGACGCCGTGGGGAAGCTCCCGGGGCGAAATCCCCGCTAGATGCCCTTGAGGGCCAAACATCTTGAACGACGAGTCAAGTTTTCAGCCGAAGGCAGCTGGGGGAAACCCCGCCTCACGCAAAGGCGCAACACTCGCAACGAAGAACCAAGCTCGGTTCGCACGTCGCGTCGTTGCGTCGTTGCGTGAGAACAAACTGGCCTTGCTTGATCTCGATGGTCTGAGGCGCAGCCTCGTTAGTGCTTCAAGGCGTGCGGGAGGAAGAGCGCGATCTTCGGAAAGATCATCACCAGAGCCAGCGCGAGTGCGTCCAAAAGGTTGAAAGGAATGCTCGCGCTGAAGATGTCTTTCATGCTGTACTTGGGAGCCACGCCCTTCATGGTGAACAGGACGAGTCCGTAAGGAGGCGAGATTGTCGCCAGCTCCATGTTTATCAGGAAGATGGCGCAGAACCAATAGGGGTCAAAGCCGAGGGTCTTGATGATCGGGATATAGATCGGAATCGTGATCATCATGATGGCCAGGGACTCGAGGAACGTCCCGAGCAAGATCAAGAGGATCTGCATCATGATCAGAATGCCCATCGGCGGCAGCTTCAGATGGGTCACGAGCTCGACGATGTTCGTTGTCGCTCCGGTGTAGGCCAAGATCTCGGAAAATCCCGTGGCTCCCGACAGGATCATGAACATCATCACACTGATCTTGAAGCTCGCCAAGATTGCCTTCTTGACGATCTGCGGCTGAAATCCCTTATAGATGAAGGCGAGAACGAAGCAGACCAGAGAGCCGACGGCCGCGGCTTCAGTCGGCGTGGCGATGCCGCTCATGATGATGCCTACCACGGAGATGATGATGAGGCTCAGAGGGGCCACGTACTTCAGCGCGAGCACGATCTTCTCGCCCAGGCTCACCTTCTCCACCTCGTAGGCCGGCGCGAGGTGCGGTTGCCATATCGCTCGGACGACGATGTAGAAGGCGTAGATCGCGGCCATCAAGAGTCCGGGTCCGATGATCGTCAGGAGGAAATCGCCCACCGAGATCTCGGCCAAGCAAGCCGTGATGATGGCGAGAGCGCTGAGAGGCATCATTCCGGCGAGACACCCGCTGCCCATGATCGGCCCGAGTGTCATCTGTGCCTTGTAGCCCTTCCGTTCCATCTCCGGGAGCAGGGTTTGCCCCAGCATGGCGGTGCTCGCCATGGAAGATCCGGAAAGCGTCGCGAACAGGACTCCGCCAGCCACGGCCATGAGGCTCAGGCGACCCGGCAGCCGCCCAACCCACTTGTCCATGGTGTCCATCATGTTCCGAGAGATCTCGTAGAGAAAGATGATCTGCCCCATCAGAAGGAACAGGGGCACGGGGACGAGAGAGAACAGACTTATGGACCTGTATATGCTCAGAACCAGCTGGGAAAAGCCGTTGTCCCCCCAAAAGATATAGGCAAAGACCATATTCACGAAGAGGAACGAGAAAGCGACCGGCACTCCGATAAGGAAGAGAATCGAGAGGGCCGTGAAGATTACGATAGAAGCGGTCACCCAATCCATTCGATCATCTCCGGCGAGTGGGGCCCAGAACGCAGGCGCGTGTCCCGGTCGGTTGCTTAGTGCCTGTTATTCAGCCCCTGCGTGGGCCGAACGGCGCTCATTCGCCGCCGTTCGTCGTCCTGGCTGCCATGCGCGAATCAGCCGCACGGGCCACTAGGGCCGATTTCAGCGGAATCACCCGCAGACGTCGGGTGCCGTCTCGGCAACGGGCGCTGCCGCTTCGGTCGTGACCGGCCTTGAACTCGTCAGGACCCTCCATAGCCTCAGGACGACTTCCAGCAGCAGAATGAAACTTCCAACGGGCACGATCACGATGATCAG
>JACRCS010000428.1 GCA_016218905.1 Deltaproteobacteria bacterium | reverse complement strand
GTAGTTCCGAACCCGGCCGCGGAGCTCCTTCGCCTTGCCGACGTAGAGCACCCGTCCCTGAGCGTCCTTCATGAGGTAAATGCCCGGAACGACGGGGAAAGAAGCGACCTTCTCGCGCAGATCCATGGGGGTATGATACCGAGGGGAGGGGAAAAAGACCATCGGGCAGGCAGCGCGCGGGGGGTGTCTGACGAAACCAATTCCGTTCTCTTGTTGTATCTACGTTACGTCTATACAATGGACTGATGGAGCTGGAGTGGGACGAAGGGAAGCGTCGAGCGACGTTCGAGGCGCGGGGGCTCGACTTCGCGGACGCGGAGGTCGTCCTTTCCGGTCCGTGCGTTACGATCGAGGACCGGCGGCAGGACTACGGCGAGCTGCGCCGTATCACCTTCGGACAGCTCGCGGGACGCGTCGTTGTACTCGCTTGGACGTACCGAGGTGAAGCCGTCCGGGTAATCTCGATGAGGAAAGCCAATGAGCGGGAGACGAAAGCCTATCGCGAGCGACTTGAGCAGGGTTGATGCCACCCGAGACGAAGAGCTCGATTACGGCGACATCCCGGAGGTATCCGCCGAGGACTTCGCCCGAGCCGTGGTGCACGAAGGACTTCCGGTCCGGCCTACGAAGGAGCAGGTCTCCTTGCGGATCGACTCCGACGTGCTGGAGTGGTTCCGGAAGCAGGGGAAGGGCTACCAGAGCAGGATGAACGCGCTCCTGCGTGCGTACATGGAGGCCCACCGGCGGGGCTAGCCGGTGCCCATCCGGAAATGGGCCTTCCGGCGCTCCGGTCGCGAACGGGCCTCCGGCGCCCCCTCCCCCTGTCGCCTGATCGCTCTCGCACCTCCTGCCCTGCACGATCCGGGCTCGTCCTGAGCCCGTCCCGCGCTGGGGAGGGGGAACTTTCGAAGCCAAAATTCCAGAGTGGACGTGCAGTTACTCAGGGCCTGAGAAGCGGCCGGCGGTACATCCCGGGCGATGGTCCACATGAGGTCGGAAGTTCCTGCGTGTCGCGTTCCGGATCGGAACGCGCCGGAAAGAGAGGCCGGATGACGAAGGACGAGACGGACTGCCTTCGGTTTACGAAGCATCGGATGCGCTGGGTCACCTGTCTGCTCTTCCTGCTCTTGAGCGCCGGGCCGCTCCACGCCGGAACGGATTGGCCCCGCATTGCCCGTTCCAAGGACGGCACTCCGATCTCCTACGAGGTCTCCGGCGCCGGCGAGCCGACGCTCGTGTTCGTGCACGGGTGGAGTTGCGACGGCCGGTACTGGCGCGCGCAGGTCCCCTATTTCGCCAGGACCCATCGAGTCGTCGCCCTCGACCTCGCGGGCCACGGGCACTCGGGCTCGGGACGCAGGCGGTACACGATGGGCGCGTTCGGGGAAGACGTGCGGGCGGTGGCGGATGCGGCAGGTGCCCGATCCGTGATCCTCATCGGTCACTCCATGGGCGGCTCGGTGATCGCGGAGGCTGCCCGGCTCATGCCGAACCGCGTCGTCGGGTTGATCGGAGTCGACACGCTGGAAAACGTCGAGCACCCGATGACCCGCAAGGAGCTGGAGAAGATGATCGCTCCCTTGAAGAGGAATTTCAGGACCGCAAGCCGCCAGTTCGTCGCAGGCATGTTCTCGCCCGGGACCGATCCGCAGCTTCGGGAGTGGATCCTCTCGGACATCTCGGCCGCACCGCCTGCCGTCGCGCTGAGCGCGATGAACGAGATGATGGCGCAGTACGTCACCGGTGCAGCGGCCAGGGTCTTCGAGAAGGTTCGCGTGCCCGTGGTGACCGTCAACGGAGACCTCTGGCCCATCGACTACGTGGCGAACCGGCGACACATGCTTTCCTACGAGGCGATCGTCCTGAAGGGCGCGGACCACTTCTTGATGATGGCCCGTCCGGAGGAGTTCAACGCCGCCCTGGAGACCGCAATCGGCAGACTCGCCCGGAAGCCGGAGAAGTGACGGTCGTGGCCTAGAGGACGGCTTGATCGAGCCGCTCGAGGCTCCGGAGGGCCAGACGGCGTACTAATCACTGCACGCGCTCCGGCGGCGACTTCCTCGCCTCGCGGGAAGCGCTGCTGGACGGCCTCGAGCGTGGCGGAGCGGGGCAGCGTCTCGGCGCCCCCCGGCTCCGGCCGCCGTTGCCTTGCCCCGGGCGCGACGGCGCTGTTAATATGCCGGCGGACGCTGTTTTGCCAAATGAGGCCGTTTTCGAGATGGAAAAGGACCGCAAGCTGGGGCCGGTTTCGAGGCGCGCGCGGGAGATCCCGAGCTTCATCGCCATGGATGTCCTCGAGACGGCGCAGTCGATGGAGCGCGGCGGCGAGCACGTCATCCACCTGGAGGTGGGGGAGCCGGACTTCGACACGCCGGAGGCCGTGCGCCGGGCCGCCGTGGAGGCGCTGGAGCGGGGCGACACCCACTATACCCACAGCCTCGGGGTCCACGAGCTTCGGGCCTCCATCGCGACCCATTACCGTGCTCGCTACGGCGTCGACGTCGATCCGGAACGGGTGATCATCACCTCGGGCTCTTCGCCCGCGTTCTTCCTGATTTTCGCGGCGCTCCTCGATCCGGGCGACGAGATCGTCCTCACCGATCCCCACTACGCCTCCTATCCAACGCTCATCGAGTTCTGCGACGGCGTTCCGGCGTACGTGCGCGTCCGGGAGGAGGAGTGCTTCCAGTTCGTCCCGGAGGAGCTGAAGGGCCGTCTCAACGCCCGGACCAAGGGGATCCTCGTGAACTCCCCCGCGAATCCCACAGGTACGGTCATCTCCAGGGAGCGCCTGGCCGCCATCGCTCGCCTGGCCGAGTCGGAGGGCGCCTACGTAATCTCAGACGAGATCTACCATGGCCTCGTCTACGAGGGCCGCGAGCACTCGATCCTGGAGTTCACCGACCGGGCCTTCGTCGTAAACGGCTTCTCCAAGCTCTACGCCATGACGGGGTGGCGGCTCGGCTACCTCATCGCGCCGCCCGAGTTCGTCCGCCCGATCCAGAAGATCCAGCAGAACTTCTTCATCTCCGCCAACGCCTTCGTCCAGCGGGCCGGCATCGCCGCGCTCTCGAGCACGTCGGCGGAGGTCACGAAGATGGTCTCGATCTATGCGCAACGGCGGCGCTACATGATCGACCGTCTGGAGCGGATGGGCTTTTCGTTCCGCTGCTATCCCACCGGCGCCTTCTACCTCTTCGTCGACGCGCGCCATCTCGGCGTGGACTGCTACCGGCTCGCCTTCGACATCCTCGAACGGGCCCGCGTGGGCTGTACGCCCGGCGTCGACTTCGGGAAGGGCGGCGAGGGATACCTCCGGTTCACCTACGCCAACTCCATCGAGAACATCGCGGAGGGCATGGACCGCCTCGAACGGTACGTCGACGCCCTCGGGAGCGCGGGCGCGTGAGGGACGGCGGTCGGTTGGTCCGTTGGTTGAATTTGGTCCGATTGGTCCAAGACGAACGAAACCAACGAAACCAACAAAACCAACGAAACGGAGATCGACGGCCTACGGACGGGGAGCTGAACGGATGATCGTGTTTCAGCTCGCTTGCGAGAACCGGCACCCTTTCGAGGGGTGGTTCCGGAACCGGGAGGACTTCGAGGCGCAGCTCGCCGAGGGGCTCCTGACGTGCCCCGTGTGCGGCTCGACGCGGATCACGAAGGAGCTGAGTCCGATCGCCGTGCACGTGGGGCGGCGCTCGGGTCCCAAAGAGGGGACGAGTGCGCCCGCGCCGAGCGGCGGCGGCGCGCCCGGGCCGGTCACGCCCCAGGCCTTCTTCAAGGCCCTGGCGACCTTCGTCGAGACCCACTTCGAGGACGTGGGCGGCGCCTTCGCCCAGGAGGCGCGGAAGATCGAGAGCGGCGAGGCCGAAGCCCGGAACATCCGCGGCACGACGACGCCGGACGAAGAGGACGCCCTCCGGGAGGAGGGCATCGAGTTCCTGAAGGTCCCCATCCCCAAGTACGACGCTTGACCGCCGGAATCCTGGATCGGAGAGCTGGTTTCCGTGCGAGAAGGCGTGACTGCGAAGCCCTGCCGGAGTACAAAGAGAGGGATCCCTCGCTCTCTGCTGAAGCCCACCGGCCATGATCTACCTCGATAACGCGGCCAGCACGCACCCCAAACCCGAATCCGTCTACCAGGCCGTGGACGAGGCCCTGCGCATCGGCGCGAACCCGGGGCGGTCGGGCCATCGCGTCGCGCTGGAGGCCGCCCGCCTGGTCTTCGAGACGCGTTCCTCGCTCGCCGAACTCCTCGGCGTCGCGGACTCGTCGCGGATCGTCTTCACGCTCAACGCGACCTACGCTTTGAACCAGGCGCTGAAGGGAAGCCTGGTCGCCGGGGACCACGTGGTCACCACCACCATGGAGCACAACAGCGTGCTCCGGCCCCTCCACCAGTTGGCGCGGAGCGGCGTCGAGCGGACGCTCGTGGAGGCGGACCGGGAGGGCCGGGTGGCTCCGGCTGCGCTGGAACGGGCCTTGCGGCCGAACACGAGGCTCGTCGTCCTCAACCACGCCTCCAACGTCTGCGGAACCCTCCAGGACGCCGCCGCGGTGGGTGAGCTCTGTCGCCGGAAGGGCCTTCTCTTCCTCCTCGACGCCTCGCAGACGGCCGGCGCGCTGCCCCTCGACGTGCACGATCTGGGGGTCCACCTCCTCGCGGCGCCCGGCCACAAGGGGCTTCTGGGACCCCAGGGCACGGGTTTCCTCTACGTGGCGCCGGGCGTCGAGCTCGCGCCGACGGTCGAAGGAGGGACGGGCAACCTGAGCGAGCTCCGCACCATGCCGGAAGAGCTCCCCGAGGCCCTGGAACCCGGGACACTCAACGCGCCCGGCATCGCGGGCCTCGGCGCCGGCGTCCGGTGGTTGCTGGAGCGGGGAGTCGGGGCGGTCCGGAGGGCCGAGGAGGAGCTCCTCCGGTACGTGCTGCCGGAGCTCGCCCGGATCCCGGGGCTCATCCTCTACGGGCCCGCCGAGGCGGAGAGCCGCGTGGCGGTCGTCTCGTTCAACCTCGAGGGCCGGGACGGCGCCCACGTGGGCTTCGCCCTGGACGAGGTGTACGGCATCGCGGTACGGGTGGGCCTCCACTGCGCCCCCGACGCCCACGGCTCCCTCGGTTCCCTTCCCCAGGGTTCGGTCCGCGCGAGCTTCGGCCCCTTCAATACGCTGAAGGACGCGGAGGCGCTCGTCCGGGCGCTACGAGAGCTGGCGAGCCTATAGGATCGAATTCGGAATTCGGAATCTGGAATTCGGAATAGCCACCCTGAACCGAATTCGGAATTCGGGATTCGGAATTCGGAATAGCCACCCTGAACGGTGCACTTCCCATGAAGGAACGCATGAAGAACTTCGTCGTGGACACAAACGTCCTCCTCCACGATCCCGAGGCCCTCGTCCGCTTTGAGGACAACCGGGTGAACGTCCCCATCACGGTGATCGAGGAGATCGACCGTTTCAAGAAGAACCTCGACGAGATCGGCCGGAACGCCCGCCAGGTCTCCCGATTCCTGGACGGCCTCCGGGAGAAGGGCGACCTGCGCAAGGGGATCGAGCTCGAAGGGGGAGGGCTCCTGCGCGTCTCGTTCGGGATGGAGTACGCCCGGCAGCTGCCGCCGGAGGTCACCGCCACGAAGGGCGACAACCTGATCCTCGCCGTCTGCCTCGGTCTCCGAGACATCGAAGACCTGCCCGTCGTCTTCGTCACCAACGACACGAACCTGCGCATCAAGGCCAACGCCCTCGGCATCAACGCCCAGGACTACGAGCGCGGAAAAGTGAGTCTGGAGGAGCTCTACACCGGAATCCAGGACGTCCTGGTGCCGGGGGCGGCGGTCGACTCCTTCTATCGGACGGGCCGCGTGGAAGTCTCGGGCGAGCTCCACGACAACGAGTTCGTGAACCTGGTCGACCAGGCGAACCCCGCGCACACGGCGCTCTCCCGCTACCGGAAGGCCCTCGGCAGGGTCGAGCAGCTCCGGATCCCGAAAGAGCCGATCTGGGGCATCCATCCGCGAAACCGAGAGCAGCGCTTCGCGCTCGACGCCCTCCTCGACGACTCGATCCAGCTCGTGACGCTCGTGGGCAAGGCGGGCACGGGCAAGACCCTCCTCGCCATCGCCGCTGGGCTCCAGAAGGCCGTCGAGGAGCAGGTCTTCAAGCGCCTCCTCGTCTCCCGCCCGATCTTCCCCATGGGCCGCGACATCGGCTTCCTCCCGGGCGACGTGCAGGAGAAGCTGAGGCCGTGGATGCAGCCCATCTTCGATAACGTCGACTTCCTCTTCGCCGGCGCGCAGGGGCGGGACGGGAAGCGGACGCGCGGCTACCAGGAGCTGATGGACATGGACCTCCTGGCCCTGGAACCGTTGACGTACATCCGGGGCCGCTCGATCCCCTACCAGTACATCATCGTGGACGAGGCGCAGAACCTCACGCCCCACGAGATCAAGACCATCATCACCCGGGCGGGGGAGGGCACGAAGGTCGTCCTCACCGGGGACCCCTACCAGATCGACAACCCCTACATCGACTCGACGAGCAACGGACTGAGCTACTGCGTCGAGCGCTTCAAGGACAGGGAGATCGCCGCCCACGTCACCCTGAGCCGCGGCGAGCGGAGCCCGCTGGCGGAGCTCGCGGCGAATGTGCTCTAAAGTCTGTTGATCTTGTTAGCCTGGTTGGTCTTATTGGTCTTATTGGTCTTATTGGTCTTATTGGTCCTATTGGTCCTAGGTCCGTGCAAGCCCCCGGAGCTTAGCTTTGAGCCTTGAACCCGAAACTTTGATCTTGGCTCTCGAGACTTCCTGCGACGAGACGGCGGCGGCGGTGCTGCGCGGGGAGCGGGAGGTGCTCTCGGACGTGGTGGCGAGCCAGGCGGAGCTCCACAGCGAGTACGGCGGGGTCGTCCCGGAGCTCGCCTGCCGCGCCCACGCCGAGGCGGTCCTCCCGACCGTCGAGCGTGCGCTGCGGGACGCCGGCACGTCCCTCGACCGGCTGACGGCCGTGGCGGTCACCCAGGGTCCGGGGCTCATCGGCGCGCTCCTCGTCGGCCTCTCTTTCGCGAAGGCGCTCGTCTGGGCCCAGGGCCTCCCCCTCGTCCCGGTCAACCACCTGGAAGCCCACCTCTCCGCGGCCTTCCTGGAGGGCGACGTGCCGGTGCCGTTCGTGGGGCTCGTCGTCTCGGGCGGCCACACCGCCCTCTACCTCTCGCCCGCGCGGGGAACGTACCGCCTCCTCGGCCAGACCCTCGACGACGCGGCGGGCGAGGCCTTCGACAAGGTGGCGAAGCTCCTGAAGCTCGGGTATCCGGGCGGCATCCACGTCGACCGGCTCGCCCGCGAAGGGGATCCTCGAAGGATCCGCTTCCCGCGGCCCATGCTGGACTCGGAGCACCTGGACTTCTCCTTCTCCGGGCTGAAGACGGCGGTGCGGACGCACTGCGAGCGGGCAGGGGAGCCGGAGGGCCGGGACCTGGCGGACGTCTGCGCCTCGTTCCAGGAAGCGGTCGTCGACACCCTCGTGGAGAAGACCCTCCGCGCGGCCCGTCGTACGGGCGTGGAGACGGTGGTCGCGTGCGGAGGCGTCGCCTGCAACTCCCGGCTCCGGGAGAAGCTCTCGAACCGGGCCGCCGAGGCGGGGCTCGAGGTCCGGATCCCCCGGCCCCGGTACTGCACGGACAACGCCGTCATGGTGGCCAACGCGGGCCGCCACCGTTTCCTCGCCGGCGTGCGCGCGGGCCTCGACGTGAACGCAGTCCCCACCTGGCCGGTCGAGGAGCTCGGGTGAAGGTTCCCCCGCCCCGGAAGAGCCTCGGCCAACACTTCCTCTCCGACCCCGAAGTCCTCCGGCGGATCGTGGAGGCCTCGGGCGTGCAGCCCGGCGAGGCGGTCCTCGAGATCGGACCCGGTCCCGGCGGCCTCACCCGGGCGCTCTCGGACGCCTCGGCCGAGGCGCGGGCGCTCGAGGCCGACGAGCGGAGGGTCGAGTACCTGGCGGGGCTCCGGCTCCCCGGGGTGCGCGTCGAGCACGCGGACGCGCTGGAGGTCGACTACCGGGAGCTGGCCCGGGCGGCAGGCGGTCCGTTTCGGCTCGTCGCGAATTTGCCGTACAATATCTCCGGTCCGTTGATCGCCAAGCTCCTCCGGGAGCGGGCCGCCTTCCGGTCCATGACCGTCATGCTGCAGAAGGAGGTCGCGGAGCGGCTCCTGGCTCCCCCCGGTACGAAGGCCAGGGGGCGGCTCTCGGTCATGACGCAGGCCTTCTGCCGGATCCGGCCCGTGCTCCGGGTGTCGGCCGGGGCCTTCCGGCCTCGCCCGAAGGTGGACTCGGAGGTCGTCCACCTGGACGTGCTGGAGCGGCCGGTGGCGCTTTTGGACGACGAGGCGACTCTCTGGCGGACCACGGCGTTCGGCTTCGGACAGAGGCGAAAGATGCTCCGGAACTCGTTGAAGGCCGCCGGCCCGACGGCGGAGGACGCCTTGGCGGCGGCGGAACTCTCGGGAACCGAGCGGGCCGAGGAGCTCACGGCAGAGGCGTGGATCCGGCTCGCCAACGCCTTCTTCACCCTCGCCCTCCGAGAGGAGGAGCCCCCGTGAGAGCCCCGGGCTTCGATGCCGCCGAGCTCGAGGCGTTCCTCTCCTCCTTCGGCGCCGGTCGGCTGCGGGACTGGAGGGCGCTCGAGGCGCCGGGAGAGGAGCGCAGGTACGTCGTCCGCGCGGGAGACACTCGCTACGTCGTCACGGTCTACGACGCGGCGACGCCCGACGAGGTCACCGCGGCGGCGGTCCTCTCGGAGACCCTCGCGGAGCGGGGCGTGCCCTGCCCCAGGCCGATTCGTGGCGCGAGCGGGTCCGTCGAGTCGCTCGGAGGAAGGCCCGCGGTCCTCGCGCCTCTCCTCGGTGGCCGGGTGCTGTCGTCGCCGGGGCCCGCCCACCTGGCGGCGCTGGGAACGGCCCTCGGACGGCTCCACCTCGCGGGCGAGGGGCTCCCCCTCTCGGAGAAAGGAGCGCACCTCTCGCGCGTGCTCTGCCCGCTGGCACGGGAGCTCGCGCGCCGGCTCCGGACGCGCGACCCGGGGTGCGCGGAGCTCCTCGACTCGGAAGCCGAGTTCCAGCAGGACGTCCCGGAAGAAGAGCTCCCAAGCGGGCTCGTCCACGGCGCCCTCCTCTCCCGCAACCTCCTCTTCGGGAAAGGACCCTCGCCGCGGGTGGCGTTCCTCGGGTTCGAACGGTCGGGTCGGGGGCCCTGGGTCTTCGACCTGGCGCTCGTGCTCGCCGACGGTGCGTGGAGCGGGCCCGGCATCTCCGGCGAGCGGGCGCGCGCCTTTCTGGCAGGCTACCGCGACGTGCGGGGTCTCGGCGGGGCGGAGTTCGGAGTGCTCCCCGCCTACCTGCGCCGCGTGGCGCTGCGCTTCCTCTGTCTCCAGACCGAGGCCCGGCTCTCTCGGAAGGAGGAAGACCGGGGGGAGGGCGGGGGGGGGACCCGTGCGGAAGGCTTCGCTCTCAAGCTGAAGCTTCTCCGGGCCGGGCTCCGCGGTGCCGCGGCGTTCGCGGCGCGGGCCGCATGAACGCCCCCTCGCGGGACGAGGACCTGCTGGGGGAGGTGGAGGCCGGCGCGCCGTTCTCCCTCCGGACGTGGGAGCCCGATCGGACGGCGATCGTCCTCGGGAGGAGCAACGCGGTGGAGCGGGAGGTCCGGGAGGACGCCTGCCTCGCCGACGGCGTGCCGATCCTGCGGCGCCTGGGAGGGGGAGGGGCGGTGGTGCTGGCCCCCGGGTGCCTCGTGGTGAGCGTCGCGAAGCTCGTGGAGCGGGAGCTCGACGCGAGCTATCTCGGCAGGACCGTGGAGCTTCTCGCCGAGTGCCTGGCCGAGGCCGTGGGGGTCCCCGCGGTCCAGCGGGGCACGGGCGACCTCTGTCTCGGGGATCGGAAGTTCCTCGGCTCGAGCCTCTTCCGGCGCCGCCGCCTCCTCTTCTACCAGGCGAGCCTCCTCGTCTCGGCCGACCTCTCCCTCCTGGATCTCTACCTCGCGCATCCGAGCCGCGAACCGGAGTACCGGCGGGGGCGGTCCCATCGGGACTTCGTGGTCAACCTCTCCCAGACCAGACCGGAGCTCTCCTGCGGGAGCCTGGCGGAAGCCCTCCGGCCGGAGCTGGCACGCCGGCTGCCGGGGCTGGTGTAGAAGAGCAGGTTGAGATTGAGGAGCGTAGGTTCGAGGGTGGGCACGGTCCCCTCGACCTTAGCCGGTTTTCCTGGTCTTCCTGATCTTCCTGATCTTCCTGGTCTTCCTGATTTCCCTGGAGGTCCCATGACCCTGATCGACGTCCTCGCACCCGAGCTCGGCCGCGAGGTGGAGACGATGCTCCTGGTGGGCTGGCGGGCCTCGCCGGGTTCCCCGGTGGAGGCCGGCGAGCCCCTCTTCGAGGTGGAGACCGATAAGGCCGTCTTCGAGGTGGAGGCGGAGGCCGGCGGCATCCTTTCGGAGATCCTCGTAACCGCCGGCGAGCCCGTCTGCCCCGGCGCCGTGGTCGGGAGGATCCGCGTCGGATGAATTCGCGGTCTGGAGACCACTCTCACGGAGGCTGGTGGGCACCGCCCCATAGGCTCAAATAAGACTACCGATGTGGCAGCTGTTGCCATGTAGGCGTAGGGTGGGCTTCGCCCACCTTCTCCGAAGATTGGTGGGCCGAGCCCACCCTACCGTAACCGTCTTCGACAAAAGCTCGGCCTTCGGGCAGTTTGTGGCTTTTGTGGGAGCGGCCTCCCGGCCGCGATGGGTCTGTCCGACTGGATCGGCCTTCGGCCGAATTCGTGGTCTGGAGACCACTCACACGGAGGCTGGTGGGCACCGCCCACCGGCCCATCTCGACGCCGAACGCCGGCCCGGCTC
>JACRCS010000022.1 GCA_016218905.1 Deltaproteobacteria bacterium | reverse complement strand
CAGCGTCCCCGCGATGAAGGAGCCGAACGCGGCGATGCTGAGCGCCGGCCCCGCCCGGCCCTGCTGGGCCATTCTGTAGCCGTCGAAGCAGGTGACGACGGAAGCGGCCTCGCCGGGGATGTTGATGAGGATGGAGGTGGTGGAACCCCCGTACATGGCGCCGTAGTAGATCCCGGCGAGCATGATGACGGCGGCCGAGGGCGGCAGGTAGAGCGTCATCGGGAGCAGGAGCGCCACGGCCGCGGCGGGACCGAAACCGGGCAGCACGCCGGTCAGCGTCCCAAGGAAGCACCCCAGGAGGCAGTTGAAGAGGTTCTTGACCGTCAGGGCGGTGCTAAACCCGGACAGTAGTCCCGAGAGTGCATCCATAGAGCGTCCCTTTCGGCAAGGGGGTCCCCAGGAGGGCCGAGAAGAGCCCGTAGCAGACGAGCGCGAAGGCCACCGCGGTGACGACGGACACGACCCAGCGCCTTCCGCCGACGAACTTGACCAGGAAGAAGACGAAGAGGAAGGTGGTCGCGACGAAGCCGACGCTCTTCAGGATCGCCGCGTAGGCAACCAGGGCGAGAAAGGTGAGCGCAATGCCGATCCAGTTCGCCCCCTCCGCCCAGAAGCGTCTCGTATCGTCCCGCGGCCCCCTGAAGCTCCCGATGAAGAGGACGCTGGAGAGCACGACGAGGAGCGCCCCGAAGACGATGGGGAGGAGGCCGGCTCCGGGCTCCGTGAGGGAGCCGAAGCCGTAACGGAGGCCGCCCTTGACGAACCAGAGGCCCACGAGCAACCAGAAGACGCTGCTGATTCGGTTGTACCTCTTCAACGAGCCACCTCCCGCCAAAAAGAGAGGGCAGGTTCTCACACCTGCCCTTCCTTCCGGGTTCCTTCGATTCCGCCCGTCACCTCGATCGCCGATCCTGGGGCTGTACGACTCCCGCGCCCCTGCTGCGGGCGCATCGTGATCACGAAGGCCGTTGATTATCGGGCGTTTTCTACCACCAGGCTCGTGGCGCCGTCAAGCGCGGCGCGCACGGCGCGCGCGGTTGGATCCGCGGACCCGTCGGACCCGTCGGAGTCGTCCAAAGCCTGCCTGGTCGGGAACCGTCAGTTGTCCCGCGCTCCTTCGGCGATCCATTGGCGGATCGCCCGGTAATCGGCGTCCTGATCCGCCCAGAAAGCGCCACCGGCGTGGGGTTGGGCGGCGTTCAGCCGGGTCGTGGCGAGGAGCGGAGAGGCGTCGGGATCGGCCGTGTGACCGGCGCCCAGCGCCCCGGGTCCGCGCTTCGCGAACTTCCCGACCGTGGAGCCGCCGTAAGAGGTGAGATCCAGGCCCCGGCTATAGTCCAGGGAGGTGGAAGGCGTATCGAGGTCCGTTCGGGTGACGAGCCTGGTCATGGTCTCGCCGGGGATGTGACACGGAACGCACTTCTGCCGCAGGATGGGGAGGACATGGCGGCGAAAGCTCAGATCGGCGGCAGGATAGGCGGAGAGGGTGCTGCGCCGTGACACCCAGAGCCCGCCGCGCGTGCCCAGCGCCCCGTGGTGCATGTTGCAGCTCATACGCGAAGTCGGATCCGTTGACCCGCCCACCGGGGCGATGGTCACCATCTTGACGACCTGCTCGCCGTTTCGGACCCACGCCTTGTAGAGCCAAGTCCGGGAGTCCGAGGCGACGTCCGCCGGCCCCTTCTCCGAGTAGAGGGTCTGGGTCTTGCCCCAGTGGCTCGCCACCGCGAAGGGGTTGCCCGCCAGCGGCGCCGTCGTCCAGAAGTTCCCGCTCGCGTTGCTGGTGAGGCTGATGACGTTTCCCGCCAGGTCCTGGAGGACCACCTCGCCGCCGGCCAACGGCCTCCTGCCCGCCCGGTCTTCGTAGAGCGTCCCGGCGATCGTGAAGTCGTAGTCCCCTGCCCTGCCTCCCGGCCGGTGGCAGAGTCCGCAGTCCTCTCCCGAGTTGTGCGCGCCGGCGCCGGGACCATTGTCCTTCCCCGGCGTGTGCCCGCTCGGAATCGGCTGCCACTTCCTCTCCGCCGCGGAAAAGCTCTCCGGTCCGTAGCCCGCCCCGGGGGCCGCGCCGGCGAGCGCGAGCACCGCGATCCACGCGCCCAGCGCCTCGATCCTCATCTCTCCCTCCTGCCCCTTCCACGGTAGGGCGGGGGCTGGCCCCGCCGAAGCGGTTCAGGCGTAGGGTGGGCTTCGCCCACCTTCTCGGAAGATTGGTGGGCCGAGCCCACCCTACCCTAACTCTCCCTCCTGCCCCTTCCACGGTAGGGCGGGGCTTGCCCCGCCGAATCGGTTCAGGCGTAGGGTGGGCTTCGCCCACCTTCTCGGAAGATTGGTGGGCCGAGCCCACCCTACTCCCTCCTGCCCCTTTCCACGGTAGGGCGGGGGCTTGCCCCGCCGAATCGGTTCAGTCGCAGCCGCAGCCTTCTGCCTCGCCGAGCCTCTCGCGCTCCCGTTTCACCTCCGCCGCGGGTCGCGCCACGCCGAGATCCAGGAGGACCGTGCCCCCGGTGTCGCCGTCGGACCGGGGGCCGCCGATCAGGAGGACGTTCCGCCCCCGCGACACCATGGCGGCGCCGAAGTTCTGGTCCCTGGCGAGGCCTCCGATCCGGGCCGCGCCGGCCAGGGCCGCTCCCCCGGCGAGGCTGCTCGCCTTGAAGTAGTAGACGGCACCGCTCAACGGTCCAGCGGAGGAGTCGGCGAGGGGTGCGCCCACCGCCAGGCCGAGGCTGCCGCCCGCCTCCCCTCCGCCAACGGCCTCCAGGGTCGACCCGAAGCGGTCGAAGGAGCTCGCGCCGCAGACCCTGGCCAGCAGCTCGGCGGGAGCGGGCTGCCCGTCGAGTCGGATCGTCCGCTTCCCGGTGCCTCCCCTGACCACCAACACGCAACCCGCTTCCTGCTTCCCCTCGGCGACAGCGTTGGGAGCGCCGATCGCGAGCTCGGGGACCTTGTCGCCGTCCAGGTCGCCCATTGCGCAGAGGGCCCTGCCGAAGCCCCGGGCCGAGCTCTCGACGATGAGGTCCGGGGTGGCCACGGACGGTGAGAAGGAGCGGCCGCCGTAGAACCCCAGGACCTTCCCGGTGGCCGAGAGGAGGAGATCGTCCACCCCGTCGCCGTTCACGTCCGCGGCGGCTACCGACCAGCCGAGCCCCTTGGCCGCGGGTCCGGCCGGGAGGCGAAGAGGCCTGCGGCTCTCCGGTCCGAGGTAGACGTAGACGGCGCCCTGGCTGAAGAGGGCGGGCTCGGGGGTGTGAAAGGGAGCGCCCACGGACATTTCCCGGCGTCCGTCGCCGTTGAAGTCGCCCGCCGCGAGGCAGAAGCCGAACTTGTCCAGGGGGCCTTCGCCCCCGACCCTCCGAAGGACCTTACCCTTCCCGCCGCCCTGGAAGATCGTCACTGCTCCGCTAAGCGACCCCTCGTCCTCGCCGTCGCCACTCCCGTGGATCGCCCCCACGGCGAAGTCCTCTCGTCCGTCGCCGTCCACGTCGCCCACGTTCCGAACGGCGAAGCCGAAGTGATCACCGCCCTCCAGGAGGAGCGAGGGATTGGTTTCGTATCCCTGGGGCGTCCCCGGGTACACCAGGACCACCCCCACCCCCGACGAGCTTCTAGCGTAGGGGGCGCCGACCAGCTTGTCCGGCACGCCGTCGCCGTCCACGTCCGCGAAGGCCGCGGAGAGGCCCTGCCTGCTCCCGGCGAGGTCCGGGCCCGAGCCGCTCGCCCGAGCGCAGAAGAGAGCGAGGAGTCCCAAGAGGAGGCCGCACAGCCAGAAGCGGCGCGCGTTGCGGGAGGGGAAGCGGTTCATGGGTACGACCCTTCTGAGGCCGAGGTGGCGGAAGACAAAACCACATCGATCGCCGAGGATACTGCGGACCCACGGCGGCGCAAACGAGGGGTTCTTCCGGAAACCCAGTGGCTCGGACGGAAGGACTGTCTCTGGCTACTCGGTTGCCATCGCCTCGGCCGCACACGAAAGGACCTCCTCGACCACCGACGCGAGCCGCCCGACGGCCGCCGGGACCCGGGACAGGTCTCCTTCCCGGGCCGTGGCCTCCAGCTCTTCGACGAGCCGGACGGCCTCTTCGGCCTTGAAGAGCAGAAAGGAGCCCCGCAGCCGGTGGGCGGCCTTCCCGAGCCTGGCGGCGTCGTCCGTCTCGAGCCCGGCCCGCATCTCGTCCAGCTGCCGGCGTGCTTCCTTCCGCATCTTTGCGACAACGGACCGCACGGCTTCCCGGTCGCCTCCCAGGGTCTGGAGGAGCTCGTCCAGGTCTACGGGAGACCGCTTCCGCGGCTTCGTCCACTCCGCGATCTTGGCGTAGAGCAGCTCGGGCTTCACCGGCTTCGAGAGGTAGTCGTCCATCCCGGCCGCGAGGCACTTCTCCCGGTCGCCCTTGAGAGCGTGCGCCGTGACCCCGATGACCGGCACCGTGAGGCCTCGCGTCCGGAGGGTCCGGGTCGCCTCGAGGCCGTCCATGTGCGGCATCTGCACGTCCATGAGCACGAGATCGAACTCCTGCCTGGAGAGCAGGGCCAGGGCGGCCTCGGCGCTCGCCGCCGACGAGACGCGCGCGTTCATCTTGCGCAGGAGCGCCTCGGCGTAGGTGCGGTTGACCGGATTGTCTTCGACGAGCAGTACCCGGGCGCTCGTCAGCGCGCAGACCGGACGGGGCGCCTGCGCCTCCCCTTCGGGAACGGCCGAGGGTTCGGCCGTCTCGTTGTCGTCCAGGACCAGCACCCGCATGCCCCCGAGGTCCACGTCGGGTTCACGGCCCTCTTCGGCCTCGCCCCGGGCCACCGGCAGCTCCAGCTCGAAGCGGAACGTGCTGCCGGGGGGGGCGCCGGGCTCCAGCCAGATCCTCCCGCCCATCTGCTCGACGAGCCGTTTCGAGATCGCGAGCCCCAGCCCCGTTCCGCCGAACGAGCGCGCGGCGGAGGGATCGAGCTGGCTGAAGCTCT
>JACRCS010000443.1 GCA_016218905.1 Deltaproteobacteria bacterium | reverse complement strand
GTCGCGTCGAGTCTGACCGCGATCCGATACAGCCGCACCGTGATTTGATACACTAAACCCGCCCCCGGGAGGCTGTCAAGGATCGAAGAGGCCGGCTCCTCTATCCGATGACGACCTCGACCCCGACGGCGCGCAGAACCCGCAGAACCGCGGCACCTCGGGCTACGTGAGGATCAGCTGGGACGAGGCGCTCGACCGAGTCGCCAAGGAGATCCAGCGCGTCAAGCAGCAGCACAGCCCCGACGCCATCCTCAACGGCAGCGGGTCGCACCACATGTGGGGAGAGCTCGGCTACCGGCTCTCGGCGCGCCTGTGCCTCTTCGACAACATCGGCTGGACGCCGGTCGCCCATAACCCCGGCAGCTGGGAAGGGTGGTGTTGGGGAACCGCGCACCGCCTCTTCGATCTCCCGAGCCGGTTCGCGCCGTGCCATTTAGGGAGCGTTCCACTCTCGCAAGAGACCGGTATCCCGGACCCGTGGCAAAGGTGGGTTCGCTGTCTTGAACATTCTGCCCACGGATTTGCGCGCCCCGCAGGCGAGGTCGTGTTCCGCGGGCCTGGAATCCAGCCGGAATCCACCCCCTCGCCATGGCACGTCCCGTGCTCCTCTCAGGGCAAGCGATCCGGGCCGACAAGCCCGCTGAAAGGGGATGCCATGACCGAACAGGAAACCAAAGGACAGGTGAAGCAGGTCAAGGGCCGAATCAAGGAAGCCGTCGGAATCGTCACGGGCGACACGAAACTCGAGAGAGAAGGCTCCCATGATCGCGCCGTCGGCGGGATCCAAAAGGCCGCCGGCAAGGCAGCTCGAAAGGTCGGCGAGGCCGTCGAGGATCTCGCCGACGCCATCAAGAAGTAGGGCCTTCTGAGGTGGCGAGCGGGCTCCGGCAGCACCGAATGCGCCAGCAGCCCGAACGCGAGCCGTAGATGGGCCGGGGAGGAGCCCCTCCCCGGAGGTCGCCTGTCTACTTGCTGGTGCTCTCCGGGCTGCCGAGGAAGGTGTAGATACCGGCTCCGAGGAGTGCACCGACGATGGGCGCGACCCAGAAGAGCCAGAGCTGCTCGATGGCCCAGCCGCCCACGAAGACGGCCACGCCGGTGCTTCGCGCCGGGTTCACGGACGTGTTCGTGACGGGGATGCTGATCAGGTGGATGAGGGTGAGCCCGAGGCCGATCGCGACGGGCGCGAGGCCCTGGGGAGCGCGCTTGTCGGTGGCGCCGAGGATGATAACGAGGAACATCATCGTCATGACGACCTCGGTCACGAGGGCGGCGGTCAGCGCGTAGCCGCCGGGCGAGTGAGCGCCGTACCCGTTGGACGCGAAGCCTGCCGACACGTCGAAGCCGGACTTGCCGCTCGCGATCACGAAGAGAGTGCCGCCGGCCGCGATCCCCCCGAGGACCTGGGAGACGATGTAGGGCAAGAGCTTCCCTGCCGGGAGGCGCCCCCCGGCCCAGAGGCCGACGGAGACGGCGGGGTTGAGATGGCAGCCCGAGATGTGGCCGATGGCGAAGGCCATCGTCAGGACGGTCAGCCCGAAGGCGAGCGAAACGCCCAGGAGGCCGATGCCGACCGCCGGGAAGGCAGCGGCGAGGACTGCGCTTCCGCACCCTCCAAGAACGAGCCAGAAGGTACCGACGAACTCGGCTGTGTAGCTCTTCAAGCTTCTCTCCTTCAGCTCCACCCCTCTGGAGCATGGACGGCGCCCTCGCGCGAGGGGGCGTTTCCCTGGTCAGTGTCCGCCGAGGACATCGGCATTCCGGACGATTCGCATCGGGTTCGCCCAGCTGGCCCCTTCAGCCTCAGTCCCGCGGCAGGCCGACATAGTAGAAGTCATAGCCGCCCCTGCCGCCGGGCCGATTGCTCGAGAAGAGGAGGAGGAGGTTGTCGACATCGGCGATCTCGGCGTTCACCAGCCACTCGCTGTCGCGGGTCGCCCCCCTGCCCCCGTAGGCGAGCAGGACGGGCCGCATCTCGTCCGCGGGGCTGCAGGCCCGCGCGACGCGGTCTGGAGAGCCCCATGCGCCGTCTACGAATCGGCTCAGATAGACATCCAGCCCGCCGACGCCGCCGGGGCGATCGGACACGAACAGGAGGTAGTCGCCCAGGATCGACACTGCGGTCTCCCGGCCGGGCGAGTTCAGCGGGACGAGCGGCGACCGAGCCAGCGGCTTTGCGGCGAGCAGCGCCTCCCAGGAGCCGGCACTGGAGACGCTCACGAGATCGCCGTCGGCGACGAGTACCGCCGTGTCGCCGGGACCGAACGCCAGGTACGACTCGTCGCCGTTCGTGTTGAGGGCGGCGAGCGGTTCGGACGGGATCGGCATGTCACCGGTACGCTCCAGATCGGCGAACGTGAACGGCCCGGAAACGTACAGGTCGAGCCCGGCGTCGGCCGTCGCGACGGTGAACACCAGCCGGTGCGGGGCGTTCCAATCGACGACGTCGTTCCACGCGCTCGCCGACGGGCGGTCCGCCGGAACCAGGACGGGTCCGTACTGGGGCAGGTCCGGCTCGAGCCGGATTCGTCCCCCCCCGCCACCCCACGAGAGAGGCTGGGCGTCGAAGAAGAACTTCGCATCATTGACGCTGTAGCTCGGGCGTATCCGGAACGCCGCCAGGCGGTTGCCCGCCGCCGCGAAGCGGTTCGTCGAGAAGACCAGCGGGAACCTCTCCGACAGACGCGGCGGCGCGATGGCGTTCATGTCGTCCGCCTCGGAGTTGAGCGCCCCGACATTCACGGGCTCGGTCGGGACCGTCGGCTGGTGCCGGACGCGGTAGTGCGGGTAGCAGCCGGGCGCCGCTGCCGCGAGAGCGAGCACGATCCAGGCGATCGTCCCCGGCGTCCCCTTCATGGCTTCCCTTCCTGGGCCGACGCTACCACAGCGCAGGGAGGCGATCCGATCGACGGGCGGGGCGGATTCGACGTGCGCGCAGCTTGCGGATGTGCTTGAACACCGCGAGCGGGTGGGCCATGCCGAACGTGTCGGCCACGGTGATCCGTTCGACGTCGACCTTCTCGGCAAAGAGCCGGCGTATCGGGGCGAAGCCGGGGCGGAGGGACTGCGCCCGGAAACTGCGCCCGGGGTTTCGCGGCGACGTAGAATGTCGGCGTGCTCGCCATTCCAGGTCTCCGAGAAGGTCTCGCGAAGGCCTACGGCGCTCGTCTGAGGGGCGTTTTTCTCTTCGGCTCGCGCTCCCGCGCCGACGCAGAAGCGGAATCGGACCTGGACGTCCTCGTCGTCCTCGACCGAGTCGACAGCTACGCCGAGGAGCTCGAGAGGACCAGCGAGCTGACCGCGCGGCTCTCTCTGGCCTACGGATTCGCAATCAGCCGTGTTTTCGTCGCAGAGGCGGACTGGCAGCGAGCTGGAACGCCGTTCCTATCCGGAATCCGGGCGGACGCGGTGCCTGCGTGAACGAGGGGTCCGCGGCCTTTCTCGCGAAGGCGGAACGAGCCCTAGCTGCCGCCGACCTTCTCCTGCGGGAAGGGCATGCCGAGTTCGCGTCGGGACGCGCCTACTACGCGATGTTCTACGTGGCCGAGGCGCTGCTGGCGGAGGCCGGGGAGTCGTTTCGGAAGCACTCCGGGGTTCATGCGGCCTTCGGCCGGCGTTTCGCTCAGAGCGGAGAGCTGGACCCGAAGTTCCACAGGTGGCTGCTCGACGCCCACGACGCCCGGTTGGCAGACGACTATGGTTTCGAGTCGGCGATGACGGGCGACGACGTCAGGACGATGATCGACCGGGCCGCTCAGTTCCTTGCGGCGGCCCGCTCGTGGCTGGCCGCCCGCTAGGACCAAGTTCCTGCCCGG
>JACRCS010000422.1 GCA_016218905.1 Deltaproteobacteria bacterium | reverse complement strand
GGGGCGTCCGGCCGCTCTTAGAGCACGGGAGTTTCCCCATAGGTTCCCATAACCTCCGGTCACCCCGAGGAATGAAACGGGAGCGGTCGGATGCCCCAGAGCGGAGCGGGACGCGGTCTTGGCAGGGTGCTTGCGACGGCGCGGCGGCGATGGCCCCTTCGTTCGGCCGAGAAATGCCCCAGGCGCCCAGGGATCGTCCCGTGCAGCGGCGGGGCGTCCGGCCGCTCCTGGAGCACGAGGGTTTCTCGATAGGACCGGACCGAACCCGCGGGAAGGAGGAAGGCCATGACTGCGAAGGTCCACCCGAGAGTCGTCGTCGTGACGCGCCCGACGGAATACGAGCTGCTGCTCCAGCGCCACGGCACCCGCGACCAGGCCCGTTTCTTCCTCAAGACGCGGGGACAGTCGATCGACTGGGCAGAGACACGTCGCGAGGCCCAGGAACGGGCGCTTCGCGCCGTCTCCGGTGCAATCCCGACCGAGTGGCGCCGCACCCGCGTGGGTCGAAGCGACCTCGATCGATTCCTCTTCGAGCCGGAGGACATCGTCGTGATCGTGGGGCAAGACGGCTTGGTCGCGAACGTTGCCAAGTATCTCGACGGGCAGCCCGTCATCGGGGTGAACCCGAACCCGCAGGAGAACCCCGGGGTGCTCGTGCCTCACCCGCCCGCCGCGGCGGCGGAACTCCTCGCCCGCACCGCGGCGGGCCGGGTAGAGGTTGTCCATCGTTCCATGGTGGAGGCGACGCTCGACGACGGGCTGTCGCTTCGGGCCCTGAACGAGGTCTTTCTGGGGCACCGATCTCACCAATCGGCGCGGTATCGGATTCGGTGGGGAAAGCGGGAAGAGAGACAATCCTCTTCCGGCCTCATCGTAGCCACGGGAACCGGTGCGACTGGGTGGGTGTTGTCCGTCAGTCGGGAGCGGCTTGCCGCCCCGGAGCTTCCGGCGCCCACAGAGGCGCGGCTCGCTTATTTCGTGAGGGAGGCATGGCCAAGCCCGGGCACAGATACCGGGCTGACAGAGGGCCTCCTGGAGGCACGCGACGCACTGGAGGTGATCTCGGAAATGGGCGATGGGGGCGTCATCTTCGGGGACGGCGTCGAGGCGGACGCGGTAGAGTTCCCTTGGGGAGCTCGGGCAACGGTACGTCTCGCGGCTCAGACGCTCGCCTTGGTGGTCGGGCCCTGAGCGCGGATCGAGAGGGCGAGGATCTTCGGGCAAGGAGTTGCCGAGAAGGCCGTGGAGCTCTTCGGGAGAGGATAGGTGCCTCCTCCGCGGCGACGAGCCACGCATTCTGCCCTCGTCTCGCGGAGCTCCCCGCAGAACTCCAGGCTGCCCCCGTCGTCACGGGAAGTACTTGTCCAGGCCCAAGTGCTGGTGCAGCGCGGCGAACCGCTCGCGGCCCCTCTCGAACCGGAGCCGCAGGTAATGAAAGCCTTCGAAGGGGAGGGCATAGCGCTCCAGCCCCGGCTCGGTGCAGGTCCGGCACTCTGAGAAATGCCCGACGCTTCGCCGGAATCGGCTTGCCGTGGCGCTGCGGGCAAGTTCCTCGATCGGTGTCTCCGTTACGTTTCCGAGCACGGCTTGCGCATCTGACCTTCCTCCAGAAATCGGATCAGCTCGTTTCCGTAATAGCTCCAGCGGAAATGAGCGCCCTGGTAGAAGCGCCGGATCTTCTCCCGATCAGCCACAGAGAACTCGAGAGCCTCTCTATGTTCCATGTTGTCGTACCGTGCAGCCGTGAGAATGCAGGGGGAGATGATCGTGAAGAGGCTCCTCTGCTCGGCGTAGTGCGCGATTCGATCCAGCTCGTCCACGTTGTGGGGAGTGATGGTCGTCTTTAGGCCGAGGACCAGGCTCGGATGCGTCTCCCTGACGCTCATGAGCCCTTCGATCGTGGCATTCAGCTTGGTCCATCCGTCGTTGTATCCCCGGATCCGGTCGTGGAGGGTTCCGATGGCGTCCATCCCACAGGCAAAGACAACCCCGACTCCGCGTTCTTCCAGCGGGCCGATGACGGCACGCACATCGTCGAGGATCTTTCTCGTGAGGAACCCGTTCGTGGTGATCGCCACGGAGCGAAGCTGCCGAAGGTGCTGCTCCCGGAGTCGGCCTATTCCCAGGAGCAACTCTGCCAGGTCTGCCCGCAGGAACGGTTCGCCACCGGTCAGATCCAGCTCTCTCAGGCCGGCCAGATAGGGTGACGCCAAGAGCTCGAGCCATTCCGCGGCCGTACGCTCGGGAAGGTCACGGGGCGCCTTCCAGAGGTTGCACATGACGCAACGGGCGATGCACCTTGGTTGCCGAAGCAATTCAGCCTTTTCCCGGAGATCGAGGTCTCTCACAGGGAGCCAGCTCCTTTCATCGGAGCGGAAGGCTTTGGGGTCATCCCGGCACTCCTTCACCTGCCCACGGTGATCGAAGCTCCCACTGACGCGAAGAAGTAGCGGTCCCCGAGGTGAGTCTGGAGCCTGGCGCCGTTGACGAGGCCAGTGCAGTGGGAGGCGCCCAGGCGGCCGACACCGAAGCGGCCCAGTTCGGAGAGTGTGGCGTCGAGTTGGGCCGGGGCGGCGAAACCCAGGTGAGTCCCTCCGACGACCGTGTGGAACGGCCGCCCGGGAAGGCGGTCGCGGATGTGTTGGAGCGTGTTGATCAGTCCGGCGTGGGCACACCCCAGCACCACGACCAATCCCTCGGCGGTGTCGGCCACGAGGGCCTGGTCGTCCCGAAGGGGGTCCTGGATCCAGGTGTCGGCCTCCCCCTTGAGATTCATGGAAGGGTCGGTGGGTTCGAACGCGGTTCGCCTCGCGATCTCCCCCGTAAGGTAGAGGCCGGGCCCGATTTCACGGAATCCGGCATCCAAAGAGAACTCGGCGCCGAGTCCCTCCAGGTACTCCCTCGCGAACCGAAGTCCGATCTCGCGGCACTCGCCCCCTTTGCGCCAGTAGCGGTGCAGGAAGACGTCCGGGTGGGCGCAGACCGCAGTCTTCCGCCGGAGCGCCAGGACGGCCGGAAGACCCGAGGTATGGTCGTAGTGCCCGTGGCTCAGCGCGATCCCGTCGAGACGGCGAAGATCCACGCCGAGGCTCTGGGCGTTGGAGGTCAGCCCGAGCCCCTGCCCGGTGTCGAAGAGCCAGCGCTCCCCCGGGCTCTCCACGTGCACGGCCCAGCCGTGCTCCCCGACGAGCCCGAAGGGGCAGCCGACGCTGTTTTCACACAACACGGTGAGGCGGAGAGACTCCAACATGGCGACGTTCCTCCAGAGGAGTGAAGAAATCCTAAGCGCGCTCGGTGAGACCGACGACTTTTTCCTTCTTGACCTCGTCGACGAGGAAGCGACACGCGTCGAAGCACCGATCCCTCGTTGCCCCGGACACGATCGCGAGAAGAACCGTGCCTCCGGCCTCGACGCGCCCCAGCCGGTGGATGAGGAGGACGCTCTGGAGACGGTAGCGCTCCTGGGCGGCCTGTGCCAGGTCTGACGTGGACTCCGGCGGCCTCCAAGGCGCGGAGCGCTTTGGGGCCCGTGACGCCGGGCAGAAGCGCGTCCACCCGGTGTGCCACAAGACCCTGCGCGGCTCGGACGCCGGCACCCTGCACGGCGTTTCGGGCTTCGGCGTTGTCCACGGCGTCCCAGGTGCCGGAGGAGTCGTCGTGGATCAGCACCCAGTAGGGCGCGGCCGAAGCGTCCGTCCACAGGGCTCTGGGGCGTTGGCCCTCGGGCGGTGACGGCGATTCTCACGGGAGTCTCCTTCTCGTGCACGTCCGTTGCTGTTGTCCGAGGCAGTCATAGACATCTCCCCGGGTGGAAACCTCCCCGCGCGCCCACCGGCGAACCACCTCCTCGGCGTCGCCCTGCTGC
>JACRCS010000425.1 GCA_016218905.1 Deltaproteobacteria bacterium | reverse complement strand
TGCGTCCGGACGTCCCTCCCCGGGGTGTCCGGACGCGGCGCGGGCCTCGCGAATCCGGCCCCTCGGAGTCCTTCAACACGGGAAAATCCGCTGCCAGAAGCGACCCCCGCCTGTGTAATTCGTTTCGACCGGCTCGGAATGCGGCTTCACGCCATCCTCACAGGTTTCGAAATGTGTCAAGTGGTTGCCATGGAATGACTTGCCTGTATTGCACCTTCCGGAGTGCATTCCGTGCTCAGACCGCTCACCATGCGGCTTCGCGAGGAATTTGACAGGTGAATTCACAGGCTTTTGCACAGTGTTGCTGGGAAAGCCGGTAAGCCACGCCGATGGAACGTCTTCTGCGCCGTTCAGGGCTCTTCTTCAGGGAATGGGAGGTTCCCGTCCACTTCCGGAACGCCTGGATCGAAGCACCGCCGGCAACGTGCCTCGTAGAGTCCCGCGGCGCCGACGACGACCCGCTCCGTCGAAGCGACGAGCCGCTGGGTCCGGCTCGCGGGGCCGCCACAGAGGACGCAGATCGCCCTTGTCTTCACGACCTCTTCGGCGAGGGCCATGAGGGTTGGCATCGGGTCGAAGGGCCGGCCCAGGTAGTCCTGGTCGAGGCCGGCGACGACGACCCGCTTGCCGAGGTCGGCGAGGCGGCTGGCGACTTCGACGATTCCGGCGTCGAAGAATTGGGCCTCGTCGATCCCGACGACCTCGGTGCGGTCGTCGGTACGCGCGAGGACCTCGGCCGAGGTCGCCACTGCGAGCGCCGTCAGCCGCATCCCGGTGTGGGAGACGACCTCCACCTCGGAAAAGCGGTCGTCGAGCTTCGGCTTGAAGACCTGGACGCGGCGGCGGGCGATCTTCGCGCGGGTGACGCGGCGGATCAGCTCCTCCGACTTCCCCGAGAACATCGATCCGCAGATGACCTCGATCGAGCCGCTGCCGGGAAGCGTCATCGTCCCCTCCTTCCGGTCGTCGCCCGGGAGTTCCGGGCCGGGGTCTTCGGTTCTTTCGGGCTCCTTTTCCGTGGCGTCGCCCAATCGGCGCGGGCCGCGGGCCGTAGCGGAGCTGGGGCGGTAGAGACCACCCCGACCTTCGGGCAGAGATCGGAGACGGGGCAGGAGCCACAGCGAGGCGAGCGCGACGAGCAGACGCGCCGGCCGTGAAGGATGAGGGCGTGACCGACGAAGACCCAGGTCGAACGCGGAAGGAGAGCGTTGAGATCGTTCTCGACTTTCACCGGGTCGGCGTGGCAAGACCAGCCGAGCCGGCGGGCCAGGCGGCCGACGTGCGTGTCGACGACGACGCCGTCCGGATTGCCCCAGACAGTTCCGAGGACGACGTTCGCGGTCTTCCGCCCGACGCCCGGAAGGGCGTGGAGACCTTCCATCGTTCCAGGGACGAGGCCCCCGTGCTGGTCGACGATCGCACGGCAGGCACCCCGGATCGACTTCGCCTTGGCATTGAAGAAGCCGGTGGATCGGATCAGCTCTTCCAGCTCGGTGCCGGCCCCGGCCATCGCGGCGGCGTCCGGAAACCGGTGGAAGAGCGCCGGGGTGACGGCGTTTACCCGCGCGTCGGTGCACTGCGCCGAGAGGATCGTCGAGACGAGGAGCTGACACGCGTCGGCGTGCTCGAGCGAGCAGTCGGCCCCGGGATAGGCCTCGCGCAGGCGGGCGAGGAGTTCGGTAGCGGGCGCGGGACGCGCCGTGATACGGGCGGTCATGGCCGGCGGAGGATACCGCCGCGAGGCGACCGCTGCCGCCTTGATTCCGGGCCGGTGCGATGGAAGACTGCGCCGCGCGTGACTCCTCCGCGATTCCCCGCCGCCCTCCTCTGTCTCGTCCTCGCCGCCCCGGCCTTCGCCGCCGATCGCGTCGCGCTCACGATCCTCCAGACCTCGGACCTCCACGCGAACCTCCTCCCCTGGGACTACGCGCGTGGAGCGGAGGGGGCGTGGGGGCTCGGCCGGGCCGCGACGCGGATCCGGCAGATCCGGAAGACGGCGCCGAACGTTCTCCTCCTCGACGGGGGCGACACGATCCAGGGGGCTCCCGCTGGCTGGCTCGAGGCGCGCCGCCCCACCGGCGGCCTTCACTTCATGGCGTCCGCGATGAAGTCCATCGGTTACGACGCCATGGCCGTGGGAAACCACGAGTTCAACTTCGGGATGGACGTCCTGCGCCGCGTGCAGAAGGACTCCGCCTTCCCGTGGCTCTCGGCGAACACGCGCCGCGCCGCCGACGGCAGCGCCGCCTTCCCGGAGGTCCTCGTCAAGGAGCTCGGTGGCGTCCGCGTCGGCGTCTTGGGCCTGACGACGCCGAACATCCCGGGCTGGGAGCCCGCCCAGAACCGGCCCGGGCTCACGTGGGAGGATCCGGTCGAGACGGCAAGGCGCCTCGTTCCCTTCCTTCGGAAAGAGAAGGGGTGCGACGTCGTCGTCGTCCTGTTTCACAGCGGCCTCGAGGCCGACCCGGAGACGGGCGAGCCGAACGGGACCGCGCACGAGAACCGGGTCGTCGCCCTCGCGCGCGAAGTGCCGGGAATCGACCTGATCCTGACGGGCCACACACACCGCAGGCTCGCTCTGACACGCGTCCACGGCGTGCCCGTCGTCCAGCCCGGGCGGTGGGGAGAGGTGCTCGCCCGCGTCGACCTCGTCGTCGAGCGAGGGGAGGGCCGGGCGACGGTCGTCGAGGCGAGCGGAACCCTCCTCCCGTCCGACGACTCCGTCGCCATCGACCCCGAGATCGCCGCGATCGCGAAAGCGCCGCACGATCGGGCGCTCTCCTACCTGAATGAGACTCTCGCGACCGCGTCCGGGCCATTCCCGGGAGGGCGCGCGCGTCTCGAGGACACGGCGCTTCTCGATCTGGTCAACGAGACCCAGCTCGCCGTCACGGGCGCGGACCTGTCGCTGACGTCGCTTCTCCCGTTCCGCTTCGACGGTTGGGAGGCGGGACCGATCACGGTGCGGCAGGTCTACGCCCTCTACCCCTATGAGAACCAGCTCGTCGTCGTCGAGGTGGACGGTGTGAGGCTCAAGGGCGTCCTCGAGCAGGCGGCGACCTACTATGGGTCGGCCGAGTGGCGGGATGGCCGACTCATCGTCACGCCGCAGGCCGGGATGACGCCCTACAACTTCGACGTCCTGCAGGGAGCGTCCTACCGGATCGACCCGACCGCCCCGGTCGGCAGCCGGGTGAAGGAGCTTCGGTTCAAGGGGCGGGACGTGAAGGAAGGGGACTGCTTCAGCCTCGCCGTCAACAGCTATCGGGCCCAGGGCGCGGGCGGGTACACGGCCCTGAAGGGAACGAAGGTGCTCCGGACCTACAACGACGAGATCCGCGAGCTCCTCGTCGAGAGGCTGCGCAAGGCCGGGACGATCTCGCCGGAGACGGACCGGAACTGGATCGTCGCCCCGGAGACGATCTGGGCTCCGCCCTCGCGCCAGCCGACAGCACAGGGCCCGGTCCCAGCGGCCTCCCGATAGCCCGGTCCCCGTCCGTCCTTCGTCCGCGATCGCGAAAAAGCCCCCTCGGATGGAGGGGGCTCGAAGACGACCGGGCGCGGAGGGGGACCGAGAGCTCAGCTCGACGGTACGACATAGGGGACGACGGCGTCCGCGTCCCCTGTTTTCTGGTCCTGCCGGACGAGCGTCGCGAAGACGGGCTGCGAGCCGGCCGCCGGAACCACCTCGAGCCGTCCGATAGGGGCCCCGAATCCCGAGACGTTGTAGAAGGCGGAGGGGATCCGCACGACTTCCTTCGGACCGACGACGAGAGTGAGGGGCGTTCCGACTGCGGTCCCTCCGGCATCGAAGGTCCTGATGACCACTTCCGCCGGACCGTCCATCGCGTTCGTGACCTGAAGCTCGGACAGGATGACGTCCCAGCCCGAGTCGGTGGCCTGTATGAAGACTCCCCGCGAACCCGCCGGTATCTCGGAATCGCCGAGAAGGCCAGGCACGCTGTAGCCGTGGCGGCCGCCGCCGGAGTCCTGGGCGGTCATGCGCGCGAGGGCGAAGACCGGCGGCTCTGAGGCGATGGCCATGCTTCCCGCCACGCCCTCGAGGCCGAAGGTCTCGTTCAGCACGTCGGGCAGGGAGACGACTTTCCCAGCCGGGATCGTGAGCATCACGGAAGGGGCCGGAGCCGCCGGCGGGTTGTCCGTTCTGAGGTGCGCCTTGTGGAAGCTGATCGTCACCGCGGAGTCGGTGGCGGCCCCGTTGAAAAGCTGGAGGTCGGTGCGGGAGCTCGCCCCGAGCGTCCCTCCGCCCCTCTCGGCGCCGAGGATCCACTGGTAGAGGGCTGTGCTCCTCGGGCCGAAGAACGGCAGGTCGATCGGATCGCCCGAGACCGAGTCGATGGCCATCGCGAACGGAAGGACTCGGCCGGTCGTCACGGCGTAGACGACGCGCGCGGACGGAGAAGGCGGAATGCCGAACGCGTCGAAGATCGTCGAGGCCTGCACCTGGAAGCCGCCCGGCCAGTCGTAAGAGAAGGGGCCTCCGATGAGCGCCCCCGAGGCGTCGACGATCGAGACGGTTCCCGTCCCGCCTTCGACGAGGAAGAGGCCGGCGTTCGTCCGCTGGGCTCCGGCGTCGGACGGCGTCAAGACGAACCCGGTCTCTCCGGCTCCGATTCCCTGGGCTCCCTTGACGAAGTTCCGGGCGAATCCGTAGGTCCCGCCGTCGGCGCGGGTCTGGTAGACGCGGATCCAGGAGTAGAAATCCGCGAACCTGGTCGTGGTGGCGCCGGTGGTGAACCGGAGGGCGCCCGCCGTGTCCGTACCGCCCATGACCGTCCCGATCGGGTCGTCCTGGGAGACGATGCTGCCCGCGCCGACGGTGAGAGGCGCCGTCGGCGAGAGGCCAAGAATCCAGTCCGTCGGCAGAAGCGTCTGATTGACGGTGGCGGCGACGGTCGCGCCCGTCGTGTCGGCTGTGCCGCGGTTCCAGGCGACGGTCTGGGTCGCCCACCGAATCCCGTTCTTTCCGCCGATCGACGCCGCGGCGGGGTAGAGCTGGTCTTCCGGCGATACGGGAATCGGCGGCAGGACCGTGGTGATTCCGCCGGCGCTCCCGACGAGGAATCGTTTCCGGGTCTCGTCGATGGCGAGCGCCCAGGCTCCGCCGGTGGACGCCGGGTAGCGGGCGAGGCCGGGGGTGCCGTACCCTTCGACCACGACGGGGCTGTCGAGGGTGACGTCGAGCTCGGTGGCCACGAGCTTCGTCTTCGTCGATGTCACGGTCTGCGTCGTGCTCGTCAGCGTGATCTCGGTCGCCTCGAGGGTCTTCGTCTCCGCCGGCGGGACGCCGCGGGGATCGAAGACTCCGACCTGGCCGTCCTGCTGCTCGGTGTAGGCGATCCGGTCCTTGTAGATCTTCATGTCGAACGGGAGGCTGAACAGACCGGCGTTGAAGGTCTTGAGCTCGCCCGTGGCCGGGTCGAAGCGTGCGAGCTGCGCGGCGTCGTAGAGAGAGATCCAGATCGCGCCGTCGGGGCCGCGAATGATCTTCGAGGGTTGAGCGTAGACGTTCGGAAGGATCCATCGTGTGGCCTTCGAGCCGTCCGGCGTGTAGCGCAGGATGTTCCCGCGAAGGAAGTCGGCGCTCCAGATCGAGCCGTCGGAATCGAGAAACGGATAGGTGAGGGACGAGATCGGTTTCTCGAGGTCGGTCGAGCGCCAGTAAACGAATGTCCCGGTCGCCGGGT
>JACRCS010000424.1 GCA_016218905.1 Deltaproteobacteria bacterium | reverse complement strand
GGGCTTCTGCATGAACTCGGCAGTCTCGCCATGGCCAAAGTGGAAGGTTCCAACTACTGCTCTCTGGTCGGCAGAATCGGGTCGCGAGACCAGCTTGAGCGGGAGCGGCGGGCTTACGGGTTCTCCCATTGCGACATCGGCGCGCTCGCGGTACAGCGCTGGAACCTGTTTCCCGGGGCCGAGGAAACAATCCAGTTTCACCACGATCCGCTCGCAGCCGAACGGCTCGGATTTTCGGCGCCCGTGCTCAGGACCGTCTACCTGATCGCCCTCACAACCTCCACGTTGCGCCCGGCGGAGGCGGACGAAGGACACCGTGGGACGCTCCTAGACCGGCTCGGGACGAACGAAGACCTCGTCCGAGAGGAGGTCAACAAGGCGGAGGCTGGAACGTTCGAATACCTCAAGAATCTGCAGTAGAGCTTCCCGGGCCTCTGCCTCCTGCTTCTTCCTCGGACAGGAGGAGTACTTCTGTAAGCGCATCCAGTGCAGCGTCTGTGAACAGGTGTCGCTTGGGATGGTGCGGCTTGCCAAGGTCGGCTACCGCTTTGAGGGGTTGCAGGTGGACGCTTCGGGTCGTCCTGTGGCGGCCCCCGACCAATCGCCGACGGGCGAACACGAACGCTCCTGCAGTGACATGCGTGCGGACCGGTTCGACGCTGTCGCTCGCGCAGGGATCGCGCTGAACTGGGCACGCGAGCAGGTGCCCGAGATTGACCCAGGATGGATCGCGACCCGGCGGTGGAGGCGATCACGGCCGAGGGCTTTGCGGACGCGACGCTCCTTCGGAACTCCGCCCGCTCCGGCTGCCCGGTGGGCTGCATCCACGTCGGCTTCGTCCGCGAGAAGTTCCGAGGTCTTCTACGTGGGTCAGGCGCTCGGCCTGCGGCACTCGCACCTCGACGCCGGCGGCTGCACGTATGACGAGAAGCACCCGCAGCGCGACCTCGCTGCCGCGATCGACTTCCTCGAGACCGACGGGAGGGGGGCGGCCGGTGCTCACGTCGATGGTCGCCTGCCTCTTCGCCCGAGGCGTCTACACCGACGCGCTCCTCGCCGAGTGCCTCCGCTCCGTCGGCTACGGGGCGCTGGCGCAGGACCTCGACGGGCTCGGCCGCCAGATCCAGAAGAGGCGCTGGCGCGCGCGCCTGGCGACGGGCTACGACCCGGCGGCCGTCACCATCCCGAAGCGGTTCACCGAAGTGACGAACTGGAAGGCGGGATCGTCACCGAGTTCCTGGGCCGGCTCCAGGCCGCGTACCCCAACGGATCGGCGAGCTCGGGAGAAGAACCGAAAACGCCTGAGGGTCCGCCACGCCAACGACCACACGACGGAGAGGCCCGGCCACATGCTTGACCCGTCCGGACCACCGGCCGATACTCGGTCCCGAGCAGACCCTCTTTCGGAGGAAGAACCCATGCCGCTCGCCGAGCAGCCCGGGGCCTTGACGCCGGAAGCGTACCTGGAGTGGGAGAAGCTCCAGGAGGGCAGGCACGAGTACGTGGACGGTCAGGTCTTCGCCATGTCCGGCGCGAGCCTCATCCACGCCACCGTGTCGCTCAACATCGCGTCCTTGCTCCGCAATCACTTGCGAGGCGGCCCCTGCCGTGCGTTCACGGCGGATATCAAGGCGAGGGTGGCGGCCGAGGGGCCGTTCTTCTACCCTGACGTGGTCGTCACCTGCGACGAGCGGGACCGGGCGAACGCGTACTACGTCGCCCACCCGACGCTGATCGTCGAGGTCCTCTCCCCCACGACGGCCGCCTATGACCGGGGGCAGAAGTTCGCCTCGTACCGGCGCATAGAGACACTTCGGGAGTACGTGCTCGTAGACACCGAGCTCAGGAGCGTCGAGTGCTTCCGGAAAGATGCCAGCGGCCACTGGGTGCTCTATCCTTTCGGCCCCGACGGAGAGGTGGAGCTGGAGAGCCTCGGGTTGCGTTGTCTCATCGATGCCGTCTACGAGGATACCGAGGTCCCCGCGAGAGCCGAGTGGATCCCCTCCAAAGGACGGACCGGCGGGACGTAGAGGATCCGATCGCGGATCAGGCGGGCGACCTCCTCCCTGCCGAGCTCGGTGCCCCAGGGAGCGGTCCCAGACTTCCGGGGCCGCGGAACGAGCTTGACAACCCATGGATCCCTTTTCTATCCTTCCGGTTTCCCCAGGATAACCCCTCCGCGCGAGGAGCCTCGATCGAGCGCTTCCGTTCGCCGGCTCAGGGTCTTGCGTAAAATCGGAGGAACACCATGTATGCGGTGGTGAAGACGGGCGGGAAGCAGTACCGGGTTTCGGAAGGGGACTTCTTCAAGGTGGAGAAGGTCCCGGGCGAGGTGGGCGATTCCGTGGTCTTCGACCAGGTGCTCCTCGTGTCGGGAGACGGCGACGTCCGCGTCGGGCGCCCGCTCGTGGAAGGCTCCCGCGTCACCGGGACGATCGTCGAGCAGGGACGCGAGAAGAAGATCATCGTCTTCAAGATGAAGCGCCGCAAGGGCTTCCGGAAGAAGCAGGGTCACAGGCAGTTCTACACGGGCGTGAAGGTCACCTCGATCGAGGGTGCGCCGGCCGCGGCCCGGGAAGGCGCCGAGGAGGTGAGCCATGGCTCATAAGAAAGCAGGAGGCAGCTCGCGCAACGGCCGCGACAGCCGCGGCCAGCGGCGGGGCGTGAAGAAGTTCGGCGGAGAGTCCGTACGGGCCGGCAACATCATCGTCCGTCAGGTGGGCAGCACGTTCCACCCCGGCGCGAACGTCGGGCTCGGCAAGGACTACACGCTCTACGCCCTGGCGGACGGCCAGGTGAAGTTCGAGGAGAAGGGCCGAAAGCGCCGGAAGTACGTCAGCGTCTATCCCGCCGTGGAGGCTCCCGCGGCCTAGTGTCCCGTGCGGTTAGTTCGTGCATCGCAACCAGCAGGCCGAACGGCGGCGAATCAGCGCCGTTCGGCCAACGCATGGGCTGAATAGCAGGAAGGAACTTCCCGAACGGGACACTAGGCGCCCGGACGCTAGAGCTCCCTTCCAACCTACCGCCGGCCGGCCCGGACGCGGCTCCCC
Organism: Deltaproteobacteria bacterium; assembly: GCA_016218905.1. The sequence continues at coordinate 14,455 of JACRCS010000424.1, read as the reverse complement.
GCCCTCCGGGCCGTCGTGCGTTTTCCCTTGAGAATCCGATGAAGTTCGTCGACGAGGTGGAGCTCCTCCTCGCCTCCGGCAGGGGGGGCGCCGGCAGTGTCTCCTTCCGGCGCGAGAAGTTCGTGCCTCTGGGCGGTCCGGACGGCGGCGACGGGGGCGACGGCGGGAGCCTCATCCTCGTCGCAGACCCGCAGCTCGGCACCCTCCTCGACCTCAAACACCGAAAGGCGATGCGGGCCGAGAACGGCCGCCCGGGGGAGGGGTCGAGGAAGACCGGCCGGCGCGGCGCGGAGCTGCGCTTGCGCGTCCCGGTCGGGACTCTCGCCTTCGACGCCGAGAGCGGGGAGTGCCTGGCCGAACTCACCGAGCCGGGCCATGTGGTCGTGCTGCGTCCGGGCGGAAAGGGCGGAAAGGGAAATGCCCACTTCGCGACCTCCACGAACCGGGCGCCGCGCTACGCCCAGCCCGGCACCCCGGGCGAGGAGAAGCGGGTACGGCTGGAGCTCAAGCTCATGGCGGACGTGGGGCTCGTGGGCTTTCCCAACGCGGGCAAGTCGACGCTCATCTCGCGCATCTCCGCCGCGCGGCCGAAGATCGCCGACTACGCCTTCACGACGCTCGTCCCGAACCTCGGCGTTGTCTCCTGGGCCGAGGAGAAGAGCTTCGTCGTGGCCGACGTGCCGGGGCTCATCGAAGGGGCCCACGAGGGCGTGGGGCTCGGTATCCGGTTCCTGAAGCACCTCGAACGGACGCGGCTCCTCCTCCACCTGGTCGATCCCAGCGGAGAGCGCGACCCCCTGGAGAAGTACGCGGCGCTACGCCGGGAGCTCGAGGCCTTCGACCCGGAGCTCGCGCGCAGGCCCGAGCGGGTGGTGCTCACGAAGATGGACCTCCCCGAGGCCCGGGAGCGCCTCCCGGAGCTCCGCCGGCGCTTCGAGGAGCTCGGACTGGGGGTGTGGCCGATCTCGGGGGCGACCGGGGAGGGCCTCGCCGAGCTCGTGCGGGAGACCGGAAAGCTCGTGGATCGACTGAGGGAAGGAAGAGAAGATGAGGCGTGAGCTCGGCCGGTCCCTTCGGAACCTCCGTCGGGTCGTGGTGAAGCTCGGGAGCCAGGTCGTCACCACCGCCGACTTCCAGCTCGACCGCGGCCTCTTCGAGTGGCTCGCCGAGGACGTCGCGCACCTGAACCGCCGCGGCATGCAGGTGGTGATCGTCTCGTCCGGGGCCGTCGCCGCCGGCATAGGCCGCCTCGGCCTCCCGGAGAAGCCGTCGAGCATTCCGGAGAAGCAGGCCGTGGCGGCCGTCGGGCAGATCAACCTCATGGGGTTCTACCGGGAGGTCTTCGGGGGCCTCGGCCTCACCGTGGGTCAGGTCCTCCTCACCCGGGACGACCTGGAGAACCGCCGCCGCTACCAGAACGCCAAGAGCACGCTCCTGGCGCTCCTCGCCATGGGCGTCGTGCCCGTGATCAACGAGAACGACACCGTCACGGTCGACGAGATCAAGTTCGGGGACAACGACAATCTCTCGGCCATGGTGACGAACCTCATCGAGGCCGACTGCCTCGTCATCCTCTCCGACGTGGAGGGGCTCTACGACCAGGACCCGAAGAAGAACCCGGACGCGCGCCTCCTCTCCCGGGTCGACGCGGTGGACGAGGTGGTCGAGAGCTTCGTCGGCTCCTCCCAGACGCTCGTCGGCACGGGCGGCATGGCAACAAAGCTCCAGGCGGCCAAGCGCGCCGTCCACGTGGGGGCGGCGGCCGTCATCGGCTCCGGGAAGGCGCCCCACGCCTTCCGCCGGATCGTCGAGGGAGAGGAGCTCGGCACCTACTTCCCGCCCATGGAGGACCGCCTCACGCGCCGCAAGCACTGGATCGCCTACACGGTGAAGCCCTCCGGGAGGATCTTCCTCGACCAGGGCGCGGCGGACGCCATCCTCGAGCGGGGAAAGAGCCTGCTCCCCAGCGGAATCCGGCGGGCGGAGGGCGACTTCGACCGCGGAGACGCCGTCGACCTCGTGGCGCCCACCGGCGCGGCCATCGGCCGCGGTCTCACCAATTACGGGCTCGAGGAAGTGCGCAGAATCGCCGGGTTGGCAACGTGGGAGATCGCTGATAGACTCGGTTACCGGTACTGCGACGAGGTCGTCCACCGGGACGACCTCGTTTTGCTCGTTTAGCAGACTTCCGCGTGCTCGAGGCTCTCGAGCCGAAAGCAAGAATGCAGGGGGCTCGATCCCTCGGATCGGTCCGATCGGTCGGATCCGTCCGATCATGATCCCTTCCAGGAGTTGAGATGGGATACGCAGAGGACCTGGCCGCGATGGGCGCCGCGGCCCGCGCGGCGAGCCGGCGGCTCGCGAAGCTCTCGAGCCGGGTCAAGGACGCGGCGCTTTGCGCCATGGCCGACGCCCTCGTCGAGAACCGGGAAGAGCTCCAGCGGGCCAACGGCCTCGACCTGGAGGCCGCCCGCGCCGCCGGGCTGAGCGCGGCGATGGTGGACCGCCTCACCCTCTCGGAGAAGACGATTGCGTCCATGGCCCAGGGCCTGCGGGAGGTCGCCGCCCAGCCCGATCCCGTGGGCGAGGTGGTCCGCATGTGGAAGCGCCCCAACGGGCTCCTCGTGGGGAAGAAGCGCATCCCCCTCGGCGTCATCGGGATCATCTACGAAGCGCGCCCCAACGTGACGGCGGACGCGGCCGGGCTCTGCCTCAAGGCCGGAAACGCCGTGATCCTCCGGGGCGGCAGCGAGGCCATCCACTCCAACCGGGCGGTCGCCCGTGTACTCGGAGAGGCCGCCGCTCGGGCCGGGATCCCCGAGGGCGCGATCCAGCTCGTCCCCACCACCGACCGGGACGCCGTCCTCGAGATGCTCCGCCTCGAAGACTTCATCGACCTGATCATCCCCCGGGGCGGGGAGGGCCTCATCCGGTTCGTCTCGCAGCACTCCCTCATCCCGGTGATCAAGCACTACAAGGGCGTCTGCCACGTCTTCGTGGACGCCTCGGCCGACCCGGAGATGGCGGAGCGCATCGTGCTCAACGGGAAGGTTCAGCGCCCCGGCGTCTGCAACGCCGTGGAGACGCTCCTCGTCCACCGGGAGATCGCGCCGACGTTCCTGCCCCGCATGGGAAAGGCCCTGCGGGAGCACGGCGTGGAGGTGCGCGGCTGCCCGGAGACCCGCCGGCTCCTCCCGGACGCCGTGGAGGCCACGGAGGACGACTGGGCGGCCGAGTACCTGGACCTCATCCTGGCGGTCCGGGTGGTGGGCTCGCTGGACGAGGCGGTGGAGCACATCGACGCCTACGGGAGCCTCCACACGGAGGCGATCGTCACCCAAGAGTACGCCAACGCCCAGCGCTTCCTGGACGAGGTGAACTCCTCCACCGTCGCGGTGAACGCGTCGACCCGCTTCGCGGACGGAGGGCAGCTCGGCCTCGGGGCGGAGGTCGGCATCTCAACGACCAAGATCCACAGCTTCGGCCCCATGGGGGTGGAGGACCTCACCACCACCAAGTTCATCCTCTACGGCCAGGGGCAGGTCCGGGAGTCGTAGGCGGGTGAACGTCGGCGTCTTCGGAGGCACGTTCGACCCGGTCCACCTCGGTCACCTGCGCGTGGCCGAGGAAGCCCGGGAAGCCCTGGGCCTGGACCGGGTGGTCTTCGTCCCCTCGCGGATCCCGCCCCACAAGATGGCCGCCGAGATCGCCCCGCCGGAGCTGCGCCTCGAGATGGTCCGCCGGGCGGTCGAGTCGAACCCCTATTTCGAGGTCTCCGAGCTGGAGATCGCGAGGGAGGGCCCGAGCTACTCCGTCGTGACCCTGAGGGAGCTCCGCCGGGGGCTCGCCCCCGGGGATCGGCTCTGGTTCCTGCTCGGGGAGGACGCGTTTCGCGACATCCACACGTGGCACTGCTTCAGCGAGCTCTTCGAGCAGGCCGACATCGCCGTCCTGCGCCGGCCCCCGCCGTCGGGGCCGATCGAGCCGCCGGCGAGCCTCGCGTGGGAGTTCGCCCCGTCGGAAGCCGGATTCCGGCACCGCTCCGGGCGGGAGGTCCGGTTCGTCCCCGTCACGCTCCTCGACATCTCGTCCACCCGGATCCGCCGTGCCCTCGAGGAGGGACAGTCCGTCCGCTACCTGGTCCCGGACGCCGTCCTGTCCTGCCTCACGCCGGAGCTGTTGACCCCTTCCCGGAAGGGAGCCCATGACTGAAGAACGCGCCCTCCAAAGAATCTTCGCCTGCGCGGCCGCAGCCGTCGAGAAGCGGGCCGAGCGCCCGGTGGTCCTCGATGTCCGGGGACTCTCGGGCGTCGCCGACTACTACCTGATCGTCAGCGGGTCCTCGGACCGGCGGGTCCAGACGATCGCCGAGGCGGTGATCGAGACGATGCGGGAAGAGGGCGTCCGGCCGCTGGGAGTCGAGGGGCTGAGGGAGGGCCGCTGGGTGCTGGTCGACTTCGGCGAGTGGGTCGCCCACGTCTTCTACGAGGAGATGCGGGACTTCTACGACCTCGAAGGTCTCTGGTTCGACGCCCCGCGGGTGGAGCTCCCGGCCGGGCTCGAGGCTGCACGGTGAACGCCTTCTCCGGCGGAAAGATCGCCGTGGTGGGGGGCGGCGCCTGGGGCACCGCCCTGGCGGACCTGCTCGCCCGCGGCGGCTCGTCCGTGGAGCTGTGGGTCTACGAGGCCGACCTCGCCGAAGCCATGGCGAGGGAGCGGGAGAACGCGATCTACCTGCCGGGGCACCGCCTCGCGGAGGGCCTCCGGCCCTCGTCGGACCTCGCGTCGGTCGTCTCCGGCGCGGCCCTCGTGGTGAGCGTGAGCCCGTCTCAGATGGTCCGCTCCGTCATGGCGGGCGCCGCGGCCTCGCTCGCTCCGGGCGTGCCGGTGGTGAGCGCTTCCAAGGGGATCGAGGACCCCTCGCTCCGCCTCATGCACCAGGTGCTCGAGGAGGAGCTCCCCGGCGGACACCCGGTGGCCGTCCTCTCGGGCCCCTCCTTCGCCGCCGAGGTGGCCCGGGGGGTTCCCACGGCCGTGAGCCTCGCGTGCACGGATACCCGGCTCGGCGCCGAGCTGCAGGCGGTCTTCTCCGGGCCGAGCTTTCGCGTCTACACCCTCGACGACGTGGTCGGAGTGGAGCTCGCGGGAGCCCTGAAGAACGTCGTCGCGCTCGCCGCCGGAGTCTGCGACGGGCTCGGCTTCGGACACAACAGCCGAGCCGCGCTCATCACGCGCGGACTCGCCGAGATCAGCCGCCTCGGGGTGGCCCTCGGCGCGAAGCCGCTCACCTTCCTCGGCCTCGCCGGCCTCGGAGACCTGGTGCTCACGTGTACCGGGGACCTCTCCCGCCACCGGACGGTCGGCGTGCGGCTCGGCCGGGGGGAGAAGCTCGGCGAGATCCTCGGCTCGATGAAAGCGGTGGCCGAGGGCGTGAAGACGTGCGACGCGGCCGTCCGGCTCGCTTCCCGGGCGGGCGTGGAGGTCCCGATCATCGCCGAGGTGTGGAAGATCCTCCACCGGGAGAAGGAGCCCCGCAAGGCCGTCGAGGACCTCATGGGGAGACCTTCGAAGCGGGAATTCTGGGACCTGGAAGCTGCGCCCGCCGACGCCCTCGGATGAGAGAATGAGCGGGCTCTTCCTCACCTTCGAGGGGGGCGAGGGCACGGGCAAGACTACCCAGCTCCGCCTACTGGCGGCCCGCCTCGAGCGGATGGCCCTCCCGGTGGCGCTCACGCGCGAGCCGGGCGGCACGCTCCTCGGGCGGACGATCCGAGAGCTCCTCGTCCAGTGCTCTCCCGATCCGCCGGCGCCGCTCGCCGAGCTCCTCCTCTACGCCGCGGACCGGGCGCACCACGTGGAGCGCCTCGTGCGCCCGGCGCTCGAAGCGGGCCGCGTGGTGCTCTGCGACCGGTACGCCGATGCGACCGAGGCCTACCAGGGCTGGGGGAGAGCGCTGCCGCTCGAGGCGATCCGCGAGGCCAACCGGCTCGCCACCGGCGGGCTGCGCCCCCACCGGACCCTGCTCCTCGACCTCGATCCGGAGGTGGGGATCTTTCGCGCTCTGGATCGGGAAGCCCCGAAGGAAGGGCCGCGGGAGGAGCGCTTCGAGGCCGAGGCGCTCTCGTTTCACCGCAGAGTGAGAGAAGGCTACCTGGCCATCGCCCGCTCCGAGCCCGAGCGGGTTCGGATCGTGGAGGCCGCCGGCACCGAGGCGGAGGTCGCGGAGCGGGTCTGGGCCGAAGTGAGCGACCTCTTTCCGGACTGATAACTGATGACTGCCCACTCCTTCGAAGCGGTCTTCGGCCACGAACGGCCCCTGAAGGTGCTGAAGCGGGCCCTCTCTTCGGGCCGGCTCCCTCAGGCGTATCTATTCTGGGGGCCGGCGGGAGTGGGCAAGGAGCTCGTGGCCCGAGAGGCCGCTCGGGTGCTCCTCTGCATGGACGCTGAGGCCTGCGGCCGCGCTTCCGCGTGCGGAACCTGCCCTGCCTGCCGGCAGATCGACGCGGGCAATCACCCGGACCTGCACGTCCTCGTCGCGAAGGGCAGCTCGATCTCGATCCAGGAGATCCGGGCGCTCAAGGAAGCGCTGTCGTACCGGGCCTTTGAAAGAGGCCGCAAGGTTGCTATACTTCGCGACTCGTTTCGGATGACTCGGGAGGCGGGCAACGCTCTGTTGAAGCTCTTGGAGGAGCCGCCCTCCGATACGTATCTCTTCCTTCTCGCCCACCAACGCAGTCAACTCATCCCGACGCTGGTCTCCCGGTGTCAGGCTCTCCGCTTCGACCCGCTCTCCCGAGAGGAACTGAGGCGTCTTCTCCTGAGCCGGGGGGTGGCCGAAGACGCGTCGGAACGGTTGGCGGAGTTCGCGGGCGGCTGCCCCGGAACGGCGCTCGCCGAGGAGCCGGAGGCGCTCGGGCGGCTGGAGCAGGAGGTGGTGGAGGCGTGGGGCGCCCTCGACCCGGAGCGAGGGTCGACGGCCGCGGAGCGCTTCTCTCTCTCGGACCGGTGGGCCAAGGACAAGGACCGGCTCGGAGCCAGGCTCGATCGCCTGGAGGTCGAGCTTCACAGGCGGATTCGGGAAGGCGCTCGAGGAGTAGGGGAGGCGAGTCTCCTGGCGAACCTCGAAGGCGTCTTTCACGTGCGCCGCCTGCTCGAATTGAACGTAAACGCGCAGCTCGCCCTCGACTCCTTCTTCCTGGGATTTCTGAGGGGCGACTGGGAGATTCCTTGAAGACTGTCGGCGTCCGTTTCAAGAAGGCTTGCAAGATCTACACGTTCGACCCGGGCGAGGTGGAGCTGCACTCGGGCGACTGGGTCGTGGTGGAGACCGAGCGGGGCATGGCCCTCGGGGAGGTTGCGGCCGCCGGGACCGGGGAGGCGGAGGCCGGCGCGTCGCTCAAGCGCGTGCTGCGGCGGGCGGAGGAGAGAGACTTCCTCCGCTTCGAGCAGAACTGTGAGCTCGAGGGTTACGCCCTGCAGTTCTGCTCCGAACTGATCCGCCAGAAGAACCTGCCCATGAAGCTCGTCGACGTCGAGTACCTCTTCGACGGCTCGAAGGCCATCTTCTACTTCACGGCCGAGGGGCGGGTCGACTTCCGAGAGCTCGTGCGGGACCTCGCCCGGCAGTTCCACACCCGAATCGAGATGCGCCAGATCGGCGTGCGCGACGAGGCGAAGCTCGTGGGCGGGGTCGGCTGCTGCGGCCGGGAGCTCTGCTGCGCCACCTGGCTCTCGGACTTCGCCCCGATCAGCGTCCGCATGGCCAAGGACCAGAACGTCTCCCTCAATCCCGTCAAGATCTCCGGGATCTGCGGCAGACTTCTCTGTTGCCTCGGCTATGAGCACCAGATGTACGAAGAGCTCGCCAAGGACATGCCCAAAATGGGCAAGCGGGTACAGACCCGGTTCGGCGAGGGGAAGGTCGTGAGGCGAAACGTGCTGGAGGGCACCTTCGCCGTGTTCGTCGAGGGCAAGGAGCACGAGATCTCGCTCTCGGAGTATCGGGGAGAGGCGTCGAAGGCCGAGGTGCCGGCGCCCGAGCCCGCCTCCTCCGCGCCCGTGCAAGCGGCGCCGGAGCAGCGGCAGCCAGCGCCCTCGCAAGGGCAGTCCCAAGCGCCCTCGGGTCCCTCGAGCTCGCGCAGGCGTCGTCGGCGGCGGCGGCCGCCGGGCGGCCAGGAGAAGAAGACCGATGGCTGAGACCTTCTACGTCACGACTCCCATTTACTACGTCAACGACGTCCCGCACATCGGGCACGCGTACACGACCGTCGCGTGCGACGCGCTGGCGCGCTATCGGCGTGCAGGAGGCCGCGAGGTCTTCTTCCTGACCGGCACGGACGAGCACGGGCAGAAGGTCGAGAAGGCCGCCGCCGAGCGAGGCGAGAAGCCCCTCGACCTGGCCGATCGGGTGGTCACCCGGTTCCAGGACCTGTGGAAGACCCTTGGGATCTCGAACACCCGCTTCGTTCGGACCACGGAGCCGGCCCACTACCGCGCGGTGGAGGAGCTCTTCCGCCGGCTTCTCGCCAGCGGCGACATCTACCTCGGCGAGTACGAAGACTGGTACTGCACCCCCTGCGAGACCTTCTGGACCGAGACCCAGTTGATCGAAGGGAACTGCCCCGACTGCAACCGGCCGACCGAGAAGCTCAAGGAGCCGAGCTACTTCTTCCGCATGTCCCGCTACGAGCAGCCGCTCCTGCGCCACATCGAGGAGAACCCGGACTTCATCCAGCCCGTCAGCCGGCGAAACGAGATCCTGGCGTTCGTGAAGGAGGGGCTCCGGGACCTCTCCATCTCGCGGACGAGCTTCTCCTGGGGCATTCCGGTTCCCGAGGACCCCCAGCACGTGATCTACGTCTGGTTCGACGCCCTCACGAACTACCTCACCGGCGTGGGTTTCCCGGACGACCAGGCGACCTACTCGAAGTTCTGGCCCGCGGACGTCCAGGTGATCGGCAAGGACATCCTGCGCTTCCACGCGGTCTACTGGCCGACTTTTCTCCTCGCCGGCGGCGTGCCGCTCCCGAAGAAGGTCTTCGCGCACGGCTGGTGGACGGTGGAGGGGCGGAAGATGTCCAAGAGCCTCGGCAACGTGGTGGATCCCGCTGCCATGGCCGCCGAGTACGGGGTCGACGCCTTCCGGTACTTCATCCTCCGGGAGGTCCCCTTCGGGCTCGACGGCGACTTCAGCCGCGAGGCGCTCGTCCATCGGATCAACTCCGACCTCGCCAACGACCTCGGAAACCTCGTCTCCCGCGTCCTGGCCATGCTCGGCAAGTACCGCGGGGGCATCGTGCCCCGGGTGGTCAGCTTCGGGAACGAGGCCGAGGACGAGGAGCTGCGGGAGCGGCTGGTGGAGGTCCTGCGCGCGGTGGACCGCGCCATGGACGAGCTCGCCTTCCAGCGAGCGCTCACCACGATCTGGAGCTACGTGGGGCTCGTCAACCGGTACGTGGACGGCACGGGGCCCTGGGCGCTCGCGAAGGACCCGGCGAAGGCCGGCCGGCTCGACCAGGTGCTCTACAACGCCTGCGAGGCCCTGCGGGCCATCGGCTTGCTCGTCTTCCCCTTCATGCCGGAGACGGGCCGGGAGATCTGCCGCCGCCTCGGCCTACAACGCGCCGCCGATGAGGGTCGGATCGACGACCTGGAGACGTGGGGCGGCCTGCCGGGCGGGGCCCAGACGGAGCGGGGGCCGAGCCTCTTTCCGCGTATCGAGAAGTCGTGACCCTCGTCGATACCCACGCCCACCTGACGGACGCCGCGCTCCGGCGCGACCTCCGCAGCGTCCTCGGGCGCGCCCGTTCGGCCGGAGTGGGGAAGGTCGTCACGGTGGGGACGGACCTCGCCGACAGCCGAGCGGCCGTCGAGCTCGCTGACGCGGAGGAGGGCCTCTGGGCGGCCGTCGGCGTCCACCCGCACGACGCGTCTCAGGCCACCGAGGCGACCCTCGACGAGCTCTCCACGCTGGCGAAGTCGTCCCCGAAGGTCGTGGCGTGGGGAGAGATCGGGCTCGACTTCTACCGGGACCGCTCGCCGCGGCCGGCCCAGCGGGACGCCTTTCGGGCGCAGGTGGTGCGGGCCAAGGAGGCGGGGCTCCCGGTCATCGTCCACGACCGGGAGGCCCACCAGGAGACCCTGGCGATCCTCAAGGGCGAGAAGGGCGGCGACCTGCGGGGCGTCTTCCACTGCTTCTCGGGAGACGTGAGCTTCGCCCGCGAGGTGCTGGCGCTCGGCTTTTATCTCTCCATTCCGGGTACCGTCACCTATCCGAAGAACGAGGAGCTCCGCCGGGTCGTCGCTTCGGTGCCGCTCGAGCGCTGTCTCCTCGAGACGGACTGCCCCTACCTGGCGCCGCAGCCCCTGAGGGGGAAGACCAACGAACCCGCCTACCTCGTCCACACCGCGCGGGCCGTCGCCGAACTGCGCGGCGTCTCGGTGGCGGACGTGGCGAGGATCACCTCCCGCGCGAGCCTGCGCCTCTTCGGCGTGGGGGAGGCGGAGACGCCGCGGATCGCCTACCCGATCCGTCGGAGCCTCTACCTGAACGTGACCGCCCGCTGTACGAACCGGTGCGGGTTCTGTGCCGGCAGGAGCTCGCGGGAGATGGCCGGCCACGACCTTTCGCTGGAGCGGGAGCCGACGGTCGAGGAGATCCTGGCGGCGGTCCGGGCCGAGGGAGGACCGGAGGCGTGGGAGGAGGTCGTCTTCTGCGGGCTGGGGGAGTCGCTCCTCCGGCTCGAAGACGTCATCCGGGTCGCCCGGGCCCTCAAGGCGCAGGGCGCGAGGCGGATCCGGGTCAACACGGACGGCCTGGCGAGCCTCGTCCACGGCCGAGACGTCGTGCCCGAGCTCGTCGGCGCGGTGGACGCGGTCTCGGTGAGCCTCAATGCCCCCGACGCCCACACCTACGAGCGGCTCTGCCGTCCCACCGCGGAGGGAGCCTACGAGGCGGTCCTCGCGTTCCTGCGGAGCGCGGCCCGGACTCTGCCCGAGGTGACCGCCTCGGCGGTTACCGTCCCGGGCCTGGACGTCGAAGCCTGCCGGCGGGTGGCCGAGGCCCAGGGCGCGCGCTTTCGGGCGCGAGAGTACGACGACCGGGGGTAGGCCCGTGCGCGGGGAAGCACTCCGGGAGAGCAGGTAGAGGGAAAGCAAACATTCATGGGAGCGGCCCCCGGCCGCGATCTCGGTCGTTTGAACGAGGAGGAGACATGAGCCGCGCACCGATCACTCGAGAGGGGTGGACCCGCATCCGGGAAGAGCTCGAGAGGCTCAAGCGCGAGGACCGCGTCCAGGTCATCAAGGAGATCGGAGCGGCGCGTTCCCACGGCGATATTTCCGAGAACGCGGAGTATCACGCCGCCCGCGAGAAGCAGGGCTGGATCGAAGCCAAGATCCGGGACCTGGAGACGAAGCTCGCGAGCTCGGAGATCATGGAAGTACCGAGGGGCCCGAAGGAGAAGGTCGCCTTCGGGGTCCGGGTGAAGGTCGAGGACCTCAATTCCGGCGAGACGAAGCTCTACCAGATCGTCGGCCCCTACGAGTCGGACATCGACCAGGGGAGGCTCTCCATTACTTCGCCCCTGGCGCGAGCCATGCTGGGGAAGGAAGTGGGTGATCAGGTGACGGTCCAGGCTCCCGGGAAGACGACGGAGTTCGAGATCCTGGACGTCGCGGAATAAGGCCTGGCCTTTCGGCCGGTCCCGTGCGGTTGGTTCGCGCATAACGACCAGCAGGACGAACGGCGGCGAATCAGCGCCGTTCGGCCATCGCAGAGGGTGAATAACAGGCGAGGAATTCCCAAACGGGACACTCGTGGGGGCTCCGCTCAGAAGGTGCCCCCCATGCCGTGGGCGTAACCGGTGAGCTCCACGTACCCTTCGCACGCCACGGCCCTCCCCTCCGAGCTGCCTGCTCCCGCGACCGCGCCTTCCCAGTAGACGACTCCCGTCGAGGAGCGCGTCGCCAACTCCTGATCGGAGACGAGCGGCGCCAGGACGACCTCCACCCGGGCCGACGGGATGGAGAGCCGCCAGCGGCTCGGGTATGTCGCTCCGCTCTTGGGGCTTTTCCAGGATGAGAGCCGTTCCAAACGGACGTCCTCGAGCCGCAGGTGGCGGGCGGTCCCGTCCGGCTCGACCAGCGTGCCGGAAGAGGCGGGTTCCAGCCCTCCGCCCTGCCGCCTGAGCAGGTAGAGCATCACGTCCCGCCCGTCTTCCAGATGTAGCCCGAACCAGTCCCACCCTTCCTGGGCCGCGGAGAGCTGATTGCTGCCGAACTCGTGGTCGAACCAGCTTCTCCCCGAGACGGCCCGCCTCGCCTGGCCGGGGCCGGGCCGGAGGAATCCCCGGGTCTCGAGGTCCGTGAGGGAGACGTAGTAGGACGCCTGCCCGGGCTCCGAGCCCTTCCGGCTCAACCCGGCCTCCCCGTGAAGCACCGGGCGCTTGCGGGGATGGAGCTGGAGCTCGATCTCCATTTCGGACGTGCGGGCCCGCAGGGCGATTCCGTCACGGTCCTGGCGGGCGGACCAGTTCAGCACCCGCACGTCGAGGCCCTCCCGGCCGGCCGCGGCGAGGCCGGGCCCCTCGCGTGAGACGCGCTCCGCGAACCGGAACGTTCCCCTCACCGCGTCCGTGACGGCGAAGTGGGCGAGGTGCGCGTCTCGGACCGACCACGGGTTCTTCGGGTCGCGCGGCCGGCCCACGAGGCCCTGGCGGAAGAACGTGAGCTCATAGCCGAAGCGCTCGCCGCCCGGCCCGCGCAGGATGCCCGTGAAGTACCACCACTCCGTGCGGTACTCCGGGTGGGAGCCGTGGTCGCGGGGGAAGGCCCAGGCGCGGGGGCCCACGACCATCGTCCAACGCTCGGGGCTCCCGGCCGGCGACGGGCCCGCCCCGACCAGGTCGGCACAGAGGAGAGCAAAGCCCCGCCGGCAAACTTGCGTCATCCTATTCCTCCCCGAGAGAGTCGACGGGGGCGGGCGCCGCCGTCTTCCTCTCCCGCTTCGCGAAGATTCTTTTACGACCCGCTTGACAAGTGCGCACCAACGGTCCATAGTGAGTCGCGTTGACACTCTTCCCCAGTATCGGTTGGGGGAGTTCGGAACCGCAAACGCTCTTTGCCCCCCCGGAGAGCAGCGCCGAGCTCCCCCTCTTTATTTCCCCCCTCTCGACTCTCCTCTTCTGCGCGTACATTTCTGTATTGCCCTCTCCCGGGCCGCCTACGTTTTTGTCCGACGAAGCGGGCTCCGGCGCCGGCCGAAGGGCCGGAGCGCCGCCCTTCTCGCGCTCGGCACCCTCCTTGCAAACCGCGAATCGCCCGTCCTTCTCCGTCTGCAGGAGGCTTCGTATGAACCACTTGTGTCGCTGCGGTCGCCTTCTCTCGTTTGCTGCCGCCGTCCTCGTTCTCGCGGCCGCTCCCTGTCCGGCTGCGGAACCGACCCTGAACGCCGGCGATACGGCTTGGGTGCTGGCGAGCTCCGCGCTGGTCCTCGTCATGGTCCCCGGGCTCGCGCTCTTCTACGCGGGCATGGTCCGGAGCAAGAACGTCCTCTCCACGCTGATGATGAGCTTTATCTGCATGGGGGCGATCGGGCTCCAGTGGACCGCCTTCGGGTACTCGCTCGCCTTCGGCGGGGCGGGCGGTCCTCTCCTCGGCGGACTGGACCAGCTCTTTCTGACGGGCATGAAGGCCGACAGTCTGAGGGGAACGATCCCGACCATGGCGTTCGTGATGTTTCAGGGCATGTTCGCGGTGATCACGCCGGCCCTCATCAGCGGCGCGGTCGTCGAACGGCTCAAGTTCTCCGCGTACACGCTCTTCGTGCTCCTCTGGGCCGTGCTCGTGTACGATCCCCTGGCGCACTGGGTCTGGGGCGACGGCGGTTGGCTCCTGAAGCTCGGCTGCCTCGACTTCGCCGGCGGCACCGTCGTCCACATCTCCTCCGGGGCTTCGGCCCTGGCCCTCATCCTGATCCTCGGCAAGCGGCGCGGGTACCCGAGCGAGCAGTTCGTCCCCCACAACCTCACGTTGACTCTCTTCGGGGCGGGACTGCTCTGGTTCGGCTGGTTCGGCTTCAACGCGGGCAGCGCGCTGGGAGCGACGGGAGTCGCCGCGCTCGCGTTCACTTCGACGCACACCGCTTCGGCGGCGGGTCTGGTCGGGTGGCTCCTGGCCGAGAAGCGCCGCTTCGGAAAGCCGAGCGCGCTGGGCGCGGCCTCGGGATGCGTCGCCGGACTCGTTGCCATCACGCCGGGGGCCGGCTACATCAACCCCGGATGGGCTGCGCTCGTCGGCTTTCTGGCCGGGGTGCTCTGTTTCCAGGCGGTCTGCCTCAAGTCCCGCCTCGGCTACGACGACTCCCTCGACGTCGTCGGCGTCCACGGCGTCGGGGGCACGTGGGGCGCGTTGGCCACCGGCCTGTTCGCTTCGAAGGCCATCAACCCCGACGGCG
>JACRCS010000423.1 GCA_016218905.1 Deltaproteobacteria bacterium | reverse complement strand
TGCGCATCTGCCCCTGAGCGTAGGGTGGGGCGTTCCGCCGCAGGCGGGTTGCCCCACGCGTGGGCGAACCTCGCTGCGCGAGAACCGCCCACCCTACGGCAACCCGGTACGCGCAACTATTTACGACGTCGTGTATAGCCAGGACTGCCCCAGGACCTACACAATCCTCAGCCGGCCGAGCCGGAGGAGTCTACGCATGAACTGGAAACGCCCGTCGTCGGTCTCCCTCGCGCTCCTCGGGGTGTTCCTTCCCGGGGCCGCCTTCGCGGCGGACGCCGCCCTCAACTCGGGCCACACGGCCTGGATCCTCGCCTCCACGGCCCTAGTCCTCTTCATGACGGTGCCGGGGCTCGCGCTCTTCTACGGCGGCCTCGTCCGGACCAAGAACGTCCTCTCGGTCCTCATGCAGTGCTTCGCGATCACCGCCCTGGTGTCGATCCTCTGGGTGCTCTACGGCTACAGCCTCGCCTTCGGGCCGGATCTCGGCGGCCTCGTGGGGAGCCTCGACCGCGTCTTCCTCGCGGGCCTGGGCGTGGACACGCTCAAGGGGGAGATCCCCGAGAGCGTCTTTTCGATGTACCAGCTCACGTTTGCCATCATCACCCCCGCGCTCGTCATCGGCAGTTTCGCCGAGCGGGTCCGCTTCTCGGCCATGCTCCTCTTCAGCGGCCTCTGGTTCACGATCGTCTACGCTCCCATCGCGCATTGGGTCTGGGGCGGGGGGTGGCTCGGCTCGATGGGACTCCTGGACTTCGCCGGCGGAACGGTCGTCCACGTCAGCGCGGGCGTGGCGGCCCTCGTCTGTGCGCGTTGGGTCGGGCCGCGCCGGGGCTTCCCGGAGCTCGCCATGCCGCCCCACAATATGACGCTCACCGCCGCGGGCGCGGGGATGCTCTGGGTGGGGTGGTACGGCTTCAACGCCGGCAGCGCGTTGGCCGCCAACGGGAGCGCCGGCATGGCGCTGCTCGCGACCCACCTCTCCGCGGCCGCCGGCGCGCTCACGTGGTCGGTGCTCGAGTGGAGCAAGTACGGAAAACCGAGTACCCTCGGAATCGTCACGGGCATGGTGGCGGGCCTGGGTACCATCACGCCGGCCTCGGGCTACGTGGGCCCCGGAGGCGCCCTGGTCATCGGGATCGCTGCCGGCCTGATCTGCTTCCGGGCCACGCTGGCGGTGAAGAGGGTCTTCAAGATCGACGACTCTCTCGACGTCTTCCCGGTCCACGGGGTCGGCGGGATGCTCGGAACCTTGTCAGCCGGCATCTTCGCCTCGAAGAGCCTCGGGGTCTTCAGCGGGAACGGCTTTGCGCAGGGGATCTCTTCCATGGGCCAACAGGTGGGGGTGCAGGCGATCGGGGTGGTCGCGACGGCCCTCTACACAGCGCTCCTGACGGCGATCCTCCTTAAGGTCGTGGACGGCTGGATCGGACTGCGGGTGCCCGAGGAGCAGGAGACGCAGGGGCTCGACATCGCCCTTCACGAGGAGAGAGGCTACGATCTCTGAGGCTGTGTGACCTGTCCTTTATGAGGAGAGAGGCTACGATCTCCAAGGCTAGCGGTGGGGGGCACGCTGCTCCCCGCTCCCGCGTTCTTCCGAGGCCGGTTTCCTGGAGAGGGTGCATCCTCCGGGCGGCAGCCGTCCTTCTCGCGCTGGCGGTCGCCTCCCGGGTCGAGGCCGGCGAGAAGCACGCCCTGTGGCGGATCGGCTCTGCCGTCAACTCCGTCTACCTCGTCGGCTCCATCCACGCGCTGCCGCCCGGCGTCTACCCGCTCGAGGAGGCGTTCCAGCGCCCCTTCGAGGAGTCCTCCGCCCTCGTGCTGGAATGCGACCTGGCCGAGCTCGCGGCGCGTCCCGTTCAGGAGGCCCTGCGCCAAAGGACGGTGCTGGAGGGGACGGGTCTCAGCCGGCGCCTCGCGCCCGGGGTCCGGCTGAGGCTCGAGAAGGTGCTCCGGGAGGCCGGCATCGACCCCAGCGTGGTCGAGCACCAGAAACCGTGGGCAGTGGCGCTCTTCCTGGGGCAGCTCAAGATCCGGCGGGCGGGGTTCTGGATGGAAGAGGGCGTCGACCGGCACTTCTTCGAGCGCGCGAAGAAGAGCGGCAAGGCCGTAGTCGGCCTCGAGTCGCCCGCGGCTCCCTTGGGGATCTTCGACAGCCTCACGGAAGCCGAGCAGGAGTCGCTCCTGACCGAGGCGCTCAACGAACTGGCCTCCGGTGAGCAGGACCTGAAGACGATCTACGACGCGTGGAGGAGCGGCGACGCCGGGGCCCTGGCGAGCGCCCTCCAGGAGCCGCTCGCCCGCGAGCCGGGACTCTTCCGGAAGCTCCTGACCGACCGCAACGAGCAGTGGCTCCCCCGGATCGAGGGGTTTCTGAAGGAGACGAAGACCTACTTCGTCGTCGTCGGAGCGGCGCACCTGGTGGGCGACCACGGACTGCTCGAGGCGCTGCGGCGGAAGGGGTATACGGTCGAACAACTGTGATCGTGCAGCGTTCTGCGTGCAGCGTTTCGCGTTCGATCTGAACTCCGGGGTTCTCGTGTTCCTCGGGTCTTTACACAGAACGCGGAACGCAGAACGTGCAACGGGCCTTTACGCTCTTCCCACCCGCTCGATCATCTCCTTGAGCACCTTCTCGGCCCGGTCCCGCTCGAGCTTTCCGTCTCCGGAGATCCAGGCCTCGTGGAAGACGCCCTTGATGCGCTCCTCTCCGGTCTCGATGGTCAGGACCTGGCTGACGTAGTTCGGCTCGATCTTCCCGTCGCCCCAGAAGATCCGCCGGACGGGGAGCCTCTCTCCTCGCGCGAGCTCCAGGGCCATCTCGATGATGCGCTTGCCGCCGGTTTCGAGCACCTCCTGGTAACTGCTCCCCATCCCGCACCTCCAGGCCGGTATGATCGACACGCCCTCCCAGGGACAGAATACCGCGCCGGGGCCCTGGTTCAAGAGGCCGGACCGAGGAGGAGCACGCTCTCGGGTGGAAGCTCGGCCGAGGTCTCTCCGACATGGGCGTCGGAACGGGAGCGGAGAAGGATGTTCCGGGGGCGGTCCGGCGCCAGTGGAAGAGAACGCGCGCGCTCGGAGAGGTTCGCGAGGACGGTGAAGGGACCGCGGCCGACCGCTATCCACCGCTCCTCTTCGCTGTAGCGGACGTCGACCTCCTCCAGCCGCCCGTCTCGGAGGGCCGGCTCCCGGTGCCGCAGGCGGACGAGGCTGCGGTACCACTCCAGCATCGACGCGTGTGGCTCGAGCCCGAGTTCCTCCCACCGGAGCTTGGAGCGTTCGAAGGTCTCCCGGGCGCCGGGGTCCGGAATGGACTCCGGGTCCCAGCCGAAGCTCGCGAACTCGCTCCTCCTGCCCTCCGCCACGGCCGCTCGCAGGGCGGGATCCTCGTGGTCCGCGAAGTAGAGGAAGGGCGAAGAGGCCGCCCACTCCTCGCCCTGGAAGAGCATGGGCACGAAAGGAGAGGTGAGGACGAGGGCGGCCCCGACCTTCTGCCGGTCCGGCGAGGTGAGGTGCCCGATCCGGTCGCCGGTCGCCCGATTCCCGACCTGGTCGTGGGTCTGGAGGTACCCCAGGAAGCGGCTACCGGCGAGCCCCGCGGGTTTCCGCCCGTGGCGTCTGCCCCGGTACTGCGAGCGGATTCCGTCGTAGACGAAGGCGTTCGAGAGCGCCTTCGCCAGGTGCTCCAGACGCCCGAAGTCGGCGTAGTACCCCGTCCGGTCTCCGGTGAGGAGGGCGTGGAGGGCGTGGTGGAAGTCGTCGCTCCACTGGGCGTCCACTCCGTACCCCCCGGCCCCGGGGGCGCGGAGGACGCGGGGATCGTTCAGGTCGCTCTCGGCGATGAGGACGAGGTGCCGCCCGAGCTCGTTTTCGAGGCCGCGCACGGTCGCCCCGAGCTCCTCGAGCAGGTGCACGGCGGACCGGTCGAAGTACGCGTGCACGGCGTCGAGACGAAGTCCGTCGAAGTGGTAGTCGCGAAGCCACTGGCGCGCGTTGTCGCAGAAGAAGCGGCGCACCTCGTCGCTCCCGGCACCGTCCAGGTTCACCGCTTCGCCCCAGGCGGTCCTGCAGTCGGCGTTGAGATAGGGCCCGAAGCGGGGCAGGTAATTACCCTCCGGGCCGAAGTGGTTGTAGACGACGTCGAGGAGGACCGCGAGGCCGCGGGCGTGGCAGGCGTCGACCAGCCGGTTGAGCCCCGAGGGGCCGCCGTAGGCGTGGTGCGGAGCGAAGAGGTCGACCCCGTCGTATCCCCAGCCGAAGGAACCGGGGAACTCGTTGACCGGCATGAGCTCCACGTGGGTGACGCCGAGACCCTTGAGGTAGTCGAGCCGGCCGATGAGCGCCTCGAACGTTCCCTCGGGGGTGAAGGTGCCGACGTGGAGCTCGTAGACTACGGCGCAGGCGAGCGGCGGGGGCTGCCAGGCGCCGTCCGTCCAGGCGAAGGCGGGATCGGGGATGCGAGAGGGGCCGTGGACGCCCCTGGGTTGCCAGGGGGAGCGCGGGTCCGGGAGGGCTTTCCCGCCGTCGACACGGAAGGCGTACTCGAGCTCTTGGCCGCCCTCCGGGACGTCGGCCGTCCACCAGCCGCCGCCGGCGCGGGTCATCGGCACGCGGTGCCCGCCGACGTCGAGCTCCACGGTTTCGCGCGCCGCGGGCGCCCAGACGCGAAAGGTTCCCATCGTTCCTCCCGGCCGAAGAGGTTCGCGGGCAGGATAGCAGGTCCCGGGATCGGCGCCACGGGAGCGGGCGTTCGGTCGGCGCTCGTTGAAGAGGAAGCGGACGGGGTAGGAAGGAGGCCCCGCGGCGGGTCCGCGGGGCCCAGGGATCAGAGGATCAGACCGTCTCCACCATCATGGCGATGCCCATCCCGCCGCCGATGCAGAGGCCGGCGAGGCCGGTGTTCCCGCGCCGGCGCCGGAGCTCGTGGATCAGGGTGACGAGGATCCGGGCGCCGGTGCACCCGATCGGGTGGCCGATGGAGACGCCGCTGCCGTGGACGTTCGTCTTCTCGAGGTCGAGGTTGAGCTCCCGCACGCAGGCGAGCGCCTGCACCGCGAACGCCTCGTTGAGCTCCACGAGGTTCAGGTCGCCGGTCGTCGCGCCGGTCCTCTGGAGGAGCTTTCGCACCGCCGGGACTGGGCCGATGCCCATGTACTGGGGATCCACGCCTCCGGCGGCGTAGCCGAGAATCCGGGCCAGCGGCTTCAGGCCGAGCTCCTGGGCCTTCTCCTCGGACATGAGGAGGAGCGCGGCCGCGGCGTCGTTGATCCCGGAGGCGTTCCCGGCGGTGACGGTGCCGTCCTTCTTGAAGGCCGGCGGGAGCTTCGCCATCTTCTCCACGGTCGTGTCCATGGGGCGCTCGTCCGTGTCGAAGATGATGGGGTCGCCCCTCTTCTGGGGGATCACGACGGGCGCGATCTCCTCCTTGAAGGTCCCGTCGGCGATCGCCTTCCGGGCGCGGGCGTGGCTCGTGGCGGAGAGCTCGTCCTGCTCCTGGCGGGAGATCTGGTACATCGCCTGGAGATTTTCAGCGGTGAGGCCCATGTGATAGCCGTAAAACTTTTCCCAGAGACCGTCATGGACCATCAGGTCCACGAGCTCGACGTTGTTCATGCGGGCGCCCCAGCGCCCGGCCGGGAGCGCGTAGGGGATCTGGCTCATGTTCTCCATGCCGCCGGCGAGGACGACGTCGGCTTCGCCCGCGAGGATGGACTGCGCCCCGAGGGCCACGGCCTTGAGGCCCGAGCCGCAGATCTTGTTGATCGTGAAGGCGGTCGTCTCCCGGGGGAGCCCCGCGCCGATGGAGGCCTGGCGGGCGACGTTCTGGCCCTGGCCCGCGCCGACGACGTTGCCCATGATCACCTCATCGACGTGGATGGGCTGGAGCGAACCGTCGTAGTCGTGGCCGGCCTTCTCGAGGTCGATCGTGCCCTGTTCGGCAAGGGCGGCGGGACCGAGCCGACGCACGCCGTCGGAAGTCGCGGGCCGAACGGAGGCCTTCTTCAGGGCGGCCTTGAGCACGGTGGAGCCGAGCTTGACCACGGGGACGTCCTTGAGGCTCCCGCCGAAGTTCCCGACGGCGGTTCTCGCTCCCGAAACGATCACAACCTTGCGCATCTCGCTCTCCTCTGGTGATGCGTGCCCCGGCCTCGAACGAGGCCGAGGGGCAGTTTTGGGTTCTCGGTTCTCGGTTTTCGGTTTTCGGTTCTTGCTCCTGATAAACCGATAACCGATTACGGCGCACGAAAGTGCGCCACAAACCAACCGACGCTGAGCTCGATCGCCCGTTCCCGGTCCTCCTCGTCCGTGAACCGGTGGTCGCCTCCCGGGAAGAGCTGCAGGGCCTTGGGCTCAGGGGCCGCCTGCCAGAGCGCTCGGGCATGGGCGACCGGCACCAGCTCGTCGGCTTCGCCGTGGAGGATCAGGCAGCCGGCCAACTGGGTGATCGCCTCCCGGGCGTCGTAGCGTGCCGCGTCCGAGAAGAACCGCTCCTCGAGCCGTTCGAAACCTTCTTCGGCCCTTCGGTCGACTCCCCGGAGGAAGGCGGGCGTGGCCCAGAGGCAGACCGGACCCACCCTGGGGTCGGCGGCGGCCTTGAAGATCGAGATGAACCCGCCGAGACTGCTTCCGAGGAGGCCGAGCCCCGGGCCGAGGAGCGGGTGATGGGCGGCGACGTCGACCATTGCGCCGAGCTCCCGGATCCGAGAGCTGACGGTCGTCTCGCCGATGTCGCCGTCGCTCTCGCCGCAGCCGAGGTGGTCGTACCGCAGCGCCGCGAACCCGCTCTGCGCCAGACGCTCGGCCACCCGGACGATCTTCGGGCTCTCCTTCGCGCTGAAGAGGCCGTGGGAGACGACGACACAGGGCGGCCGCGGCCGGTACGGCAAGTGCAGCACGCCGCGGAGCTCCTTGCCGGAGACCCGCGCCCGAACCTGCTCGAGGGTCACCCCGCCGCGCTCCACCGTTCGAGGAGGCGGCAGAGGCGCCGCGCCTCGGCCTCGGGATCGGGCGCCGCCACGACCGCCGAGATCACGGCGACCGCGGAAGCCCCCGCGGCCATGACCTCCGGGACTCGTTCGGCCGTGATGCCGCCGATCGCGACGATCGGGAGGCCCGTGAGCACGCGCAGCCGAGAGATCCTCGCGGTCCCGACCGGCGGGCCCGCATCGGGCTTCGTGCCGGTTCCGTAGATCGCACCGACGCCCAGGTAGTCCGTGCCCGCGTCCCGGGCGGCGAGCGCCTGCTCCTCGGTCTCCGGGCTGAAGCCGATGGCCGCGCCGGGCCCGAGGAGCGCTCGCGCCTCGGAGGGGGAAGCGTCGCCTACGCCCAGGTGGACCCCGTCGGCCCCCGCGGCCGCCGCGACCTCCACCCGGTCGTTGACGATCAGCAGGGCTCCGGCGGGGCGGGTGATCTGGAGGAGCTCGCGGGCGAGCGCGGTGAGCTCGTCCGTGGAGCGGCGCTTGTCCCTGAGCTGGACGATCCGGGCGCCCCCGGCGACCGCCGCCTGGGCGATGAGTCGATGGGTCCGGCCGGGTACGAGCTCCTCGTCGGTGATGACGTAGAGCCCCCGAATCCGGTTCCCTGGCCGCTCGATCGCTTGTTCCGCCATGGCCATGGCCTCGCCGCTTGCAACATCCGCACCGAGTCAAAGGCGGGAGGGTACCACGTCTCCTCCCGAAACGCACTCCCGAGGTGCCCTCCTCTGCGGGCCCCTTTCTTGCAAAAAGCGAAACGAAAATCCAGGCTTCGCTTCCCTGTCCGCTCTGGTTACGCTACAGTGCACGAATCCCTCGCCCTGGGGAGGTGACGCTTTGACGCCCTGCGGTGAGGAATCATCAGGGCGGCCCCGTGTGTTGAGAAAGGAGAGGTTGATGGATTTCGAGCTCACCCCAGAACAGAAGATGGTCCAGGAACAGGCGAAGCGCTTCGCCGAAAACGAGATCAAGCCCACGATCGAGAAGGAGGAGGAGCACCACGAGTTCTCCCTCGAGCGCGTCCGCAAGATGGCGGATCTCGGCTTCTTCGGCTGCGGAATCAAGGAGGAGTACGGCGGCAACGGCATGGGCCTCCTGGAGAGCGTGCTGCTCGCCGAGCAGATCGCCAAGGTCAGCCCCTCGTGGCGCCTTCCCTTCAACATGCAGAACCTCGGGCCGGCCCTGACCATCCAGGAGTTCGGGAATGAGAAGCAGAAGCAGGACCTCATCCCGAAGCTCGTGAGCGCCGAGAACGTCGGCTTCTTCGCCATCACGGAGCCGAACAGCGGCTCCGACGTCGCGAGCATGAAGACCACCGCCAAGGACTGCGGCGACCACTGGGAGATCAACGGCACCAAGACCTGGATCAGCAACGCCCACGTGGGCGACGTCGGCCTCGTCTACGCCTACACCGACCGCGCGGCCAAGTACAAGGGCATGACCGCGTTCCTGGTCGATCTCAAGAAGACGCCCGGGGTCGCGACGAAGGCGATCGAGACGAAGCTCGGCCTCCACTGCGCCCCGACGGGCGAGGTGATGTTCGACGAAGCCAAGATCGCGAAGGACGCCGTCCTCGGCGAGGTCGGCGACGGCTTCCGGATCTGCATGTGGCAGCTCAACAACACCCGCCTCGGCTGCGCGGCGGGCGCGCGGGGCTGCGCGGGCGGAGCGCTGGACCTCGGCATCCAGTACGCCAACGAACGGACCCAGTTCGGCCAGCCCATCGGCAAGTTCCAGCTGATCCAGGCCTCCATCGCCGAGCTCGTGGCCGAGCATCACGCCGCCCAGCTCCTCGTCTACCGGGCCGCGTACCTCAAGGACAAGGGTCTGCCCAACCAGCTGGAGACCTCCATCGCCAAGTACTTCGCCGCCGAGGCCGCCGTCCACGCGACCAACGAGGTGATGAAGATCTACGGCTCCTGGGGCTACTCGACCGAGTACGCGATCGAGCGGTACTTCCGGGACGCCAAGTCCTATCAGGTGGTCGAAGGGACCTCCAACATCCAGAAGACGATCATCGCCGGCATCGCCCTCGGTCACGTCGCCAACCGGTAAGGCAGAGAAGGGGGCTCCGTCCGCCTCGGGCGGGGCCCTTCAATTTGTTTTGCTTCTAATCTTTGAATCCGGTTAGCATCGACCATCCCACGGAAGAGAGGCCGATGCAGTTGCAAGCCGAGCTGAACTCCCTCGAAGAGTCCTTCGCCTTCCACGGCGCGCTCGCCCAGCCGCCTTTCAGCGGCCGGGCGCTCCTGGCGTCCATCCTCCTCCACGTCCTCGTCGTCGCCGGCGTCCTCTGGTTCTCCGGGGGGGAGCACAAGCCCGCGAACGCTGTCTTCTTCATGGACCTGAAGACGGTCGCGGCGGGCCCTGGAACCACGCCTTCGGCGACCGCCGCCCCGGTTCCGAAGCCGCAGGCCGCCGCGCCCGAGAAGCTTCCCGCGAACGTCCTCCCCGCGGAGGCGCTCGATCCGGACGCGCGGAAGGTCTCCGCGGCCGCGCCCGCAGAGGCCCCGCCCCCCGAGCCCGTGCAGCCGACGCAAGAGGCTCGGGCGGAGGAGGGCGCCCCTGCCGACGCCGCTGCCGCACAGGCCGGGTCGCCCGCCGGCGTGAAACCTCCCGAGGGGATGTCGGAAGCGGAGCTGAACTACCGGCGGGCGGTCTGGGAGACGGTGAAGCAGGTGACACTCCCCTGGAGCATCCGGTCCACTCGGTGGCTCTTCGAGGGCTACCTCTCCTTCCACATGTGCCTGGACGCTTCCGGGCGCCTCCTCCACGAGCCCGTCCTCCTCGAAAACGAGGAGGGGCGCCGGCACATGGACGTCCACGCCGTCCCGAGGGTCCTGAGCCTGGCGCCGTCCGATCAACTGCCGGCATTCCTGGATTGGCACTTCAAGGCTCTCGTGCAGGGCATCCGGCTCGCCCTCGAGAAGGCGCAGCCGTACCCGCCGGCGCCGCCGGGCCTCATTCCCCCGGAGAACATGGCGTTTCCGATCGAGCTCAACGCGTACGATCCCCACCATCCCGCCCGCAGTCCAGGTTAGCATCCGAGGCGGGCCTCTCGGGCTTTTCTCTGCTTGACACCCCCCTGAGGGGTGAGCTACTATCGCGAATTCCTTCCCTTTGGGGAGGGGGGCATTGGCGTGCCATGGGCCTGGGATTCGAGCTGGCGTAGCTCATTCGGTAGAGCAGCTGATTTGTATTCAGCAGGTTGCGGGTTCGAGTCCCATCGCCAGCTCCATGAAGAATTCGGATGCTTTTCGTGGTGGGGTTCCCGAGCGGCCAAAGGGAGCAGACTGTAAATCTGCCGGCGCAGCCTTCGGAGGTTCGAATCCTCCCCCCACCACCAGCTCCTCCTGCGGGAGTAGCTCAGTTGGCTAGAGCGTCAGCCTTCCAAGCTGAGGGTCGCGGGTTCGAGCCCCGTCTCCCGCTCCATTAGGTCGAGAGACTCCTCGAGAGGGGAGTCGCGAGCCCACGTAGCTCAGTCGGCGGAGCGCGTCCTTGGTAAGGACGAGGTCACCG
>JACRCS010000434.1 GCA_016218905.1 Deltaproteobacteria bacterium | reverse complement strand
GTTCGCGAGGACGAGGGTCCCCGCCCCGTAGACGGCGAGGAACAGCAGGGTAAGCACGATCGTCGCCCCGCCTCCCGGCTCGCGCTTGAGGAGACCCGGCGCGAAGACCATGCCGGCGAAGACCAGCGTCAGGACGGTGAAGATCGCGCGTGTGCTCTCCGCGAGCTCCTCGTGATGCTCGAGCACCGCGCTGACCTCGGGAGGCCGATCGGCGAGCTTCCCGGCCGCCTCGCCCGTCTCGACGGCGACCCACGTCGTCGCGGTGCCCAGTGCCATCAGGACCAGGGCGGCGAGGAGGAGGCCGCGCCGATGGGCCCGCACGACGAGGGCGAGGAGAATCAAGAACGGAACCACGAGGAGAAGCGCGACGGGAAAGTGCACGATCATGGGATGCAGGCCGTCCCACGACGGCAGCGGCGGGGTCTCGATCATCACAGCCTCCGTAGAGAAATGGCGCGGCCGCCCGACGCCGGGCGACCGCACGCGGAAACCAGGGCGATTAGATGACGGGGGTGTACTTGTCCTTCGGGTTGAAGCAGACCGAGCACTTCTGGAAGTCGAGGTTTGTCGTGGTGAATCCGCACACCGTGCAGACGTAGTAGGTCATCGCCTTCGAGCCCTTGAGGGAGTCGAGACGGGTCAGCGCGTCGGTGTACATCTTCGCGTGCTCGGCCTCGGCGGCCTTGGCGAAGTTGAACGTCTCGAGAGCGTCCTTGTTGCCGTCCTTGCGCGCCTTCGCGAGGAATTCCGGGTACATCGTGTCCCGCTCGTAGGTCTCTCCGGCGATGGCAGTCTTGAGGTTCTCGCTGGTCGTCTTGATCTCAGGCACCTTTACGTCGGCCTTCGGCACCCCGCCCAGCTTCTTGATGACGACCGCGTGGTTCGCGGCGTGGATCTCCTCAGCGCGGGCCGCAGCCTTGAAGAGGCTCGACACCTGGCCGTAGCCCTCTTCAGCGGCCTTCTTGGAGAAGGCGAGGTACTTGGCGCTGGCGTTGCTCTCGCCGTTGAACGCCGCCTGGAGGTTGTCGAGGGTGGAGCCCGCGGCCGGGGCCGCGGTGGCGGCGGCGACGGGGAGAGAGGAGAGAGCCAACGCGGCGACGAGGGCGAGGCCGAGGGTCACGGTCGAGGAAGCGATCCGTCGGGTCTTCATGTTCTTCTTAACCTCCATGCGCCGGCAGTTTCGGCCGGCAGACACGCAGGACATCGCAAGGTCGGGGCCAAGGCGGACAGGCTCGGGGAAGACCTTTCCAATCAGAGAGATACCTCTGACGGTCCGGTGAGAATCGATCCGAGCTGTCAAAACTCCTTTACCGATTGCCGCGGTCGCGTCAAGAATCCTTGACGCGCGGGTCGGGTGAAACGGCGTCGGCCGAGAGGCCCAGGACCTTCAGTTTGTAGGAGAGAAGGCTCCGCGAGATTCCGAGCCGGCGCGCCGCTTCGGCCTGTACCCCGTGGGCGGATGCGAGGGCCCTCAGGACGAGAAGCCGTTCGACGAGCGTCACCGTCGCGTCCAGGTCGACCGTCTCAGGGAGGGCCTGCACGAACGCCCCGGGGCCGTCGTCGGGCGCGCTTCGACCGCCCCCTCCGAGAGGCAGGTCGTCGGCCTCGATCGCCGCCCCGCGGGCGAGGATCGAGGCGCGCTCGATGAGGTTCCTGAGCTCGCGGACGTTTCCGGGAAAGCCGTACTCCACGAGCCGCGTCCGTGCCCCCGGGGAGAGGGAACGGGCCGGGGCGTTCAGCTCCCGCGCGGCGAGCGCGAGGAAGTGGTCGGCCAGGACCGGGATGTCCTCCCGCCGCTCTTTCAGCGGGGGAACCTCGATCGGGACCACGGCGAGCCGGTAGTAGAGATCCTCCCGGAACGACCCGGAGCGCACCATGCCCTGGAGGTCCCGGTTCGTGGCGACGACGATCCTCACGTCGACGAGACGGGGCGCCGTCGCGCCGACGCGCACGACCTCTCCGTTCATCAGGACGCGCAGGAGCTTGGCCTGCACGGGGAGCGGCATCTCCCCGGCTTCGTCGAGGAAGAGCGTGCCGTGGTGCGCCGCTTCGAAAACACCCTGCCGGGCCCGGTCCGCACCTGTGAAGGCGCCGCGCTCATGACCGAACAGCTCACTCTCGAGGAGCGTCTCTGCGAATCCCGCGCAGTTGACGGCCACGAACGGCCGGCTGGCTCGCGGGCTGGAGGCGTGGATCGCCCGGGCCACGAGCTCCTTGCCGGTCCCGGTCTCCCCGTGGATCAGCACGGTGGCGTTCGTCGGGGCGACGCGGCCGATCAGCTCGTGGAGGACCCGCATCGCGCGGCTTCCCCCGAGCAGCCCCGCGGGCTGGGCGAGCCGGCGCACCTGGCCGCGCAGCCGCTCGTTCTCGCGCAGCAGCTCGGTCCGCTCGCAGGCGCGCCGAACGACGGCCCGCGCCGACTCCGGCACGAACGGTTTCGGGACGAAGTCGAAGGCCCCGAGCTTCATCGCGTCGACGGCCAGCTCCACGGTCGCGAAGGCGGTCATGACGACGACGGGCACCGAGGAGTCGACCTCGCGGCACGAAGAGAGGAGCGTCAGCCCGTCGCCGTCGGCCATCCGCTGGTCGGTGAGGACGAGGTCGAACGGCGAGCCCGCGAACGCGCGCTGCGCGGCCCGGACGCCTTCCGCTTCCACCACCTCGTGGCCGTCGACCGCGAGGATCGAGGCAAGGACGCGCCGCATGTTCGCCTCGTCGTCGACGACGAGCAGGCGTGCCATCTCTTACCTCCCCGCCCCGGGTACCGGAGCGAACCGAAGCGTGAAACGGACGTGCCCGTCTTCGTTCCTCGCCAGCTCGACGTCGCCCCCGTGGGAACGCGCCGTCGTCCGCGCGATGGCGAGTCCGAGCCCTGTGCCCCGGGGTCGGGTCGTGAAGAACGGCTCGAACAGTCGTGGGACGACGTCCGGCGGGATCGACGGGCCCGGGTTCTCGACCCACACCTTCGCCCCGCCGCCAGGCTCGACGTCGGCACCGAGCGAGATCTCCCCGCCAGAGGGCGACGCGTCGAAGGCGTTGATGAGGAGGTTCAGGATCGCGCCGTGAATCTGGAAGGCGTCGACGTGTACGGTCGCGTCTACCGGGCACTCGACCGAGAGGCGGATGCCCGTGGCCGACTCGCGGGACCGCGCGAGACCTGCCACGTACCCGACGACCGTCGAAAGGGCGATCGGCTGTCGGTCCGGCTCCTTCTGGCGCGCGTAGGTTAGAAAATCCTGCGTCAGCGTCTCGAGCCGGCGGGCCTCGTCGCTCGCGACCTCGTACCACTGGCCCCGCCTGTCGGCGTCGACCGTCTCGTCGGTCGCGAGCCGCAGCGCGCTGACGATCATGGTGACGGGGTTCCTCACCTCGTGTGCGATGGCGCCGGCGAGCCGGCCGACCGCTGCGAGCTTCTCCTCGCGGACGAGCCGGTCCTTCGCGGCTTCCAGCTCCATGTAGGACAGCCGCAGCCTGTGGGCATCGCGGCGCAGGTGACGGACCAGCGAAGCGACGACGATCGCCACCACGACGTACACCATGGCGGCGTTCGTCGCCTCGAAGTACTCGGTGGGCGCGACGCTCTTCAGGTGCCGGTAGTAGACCCAGAGCTGGAAGTACGTGATGCCGACCGCCGTCGCGACGACGAGCACGATCCCGGCTCCCGCGTAGCGAAACCCGGCGGCGATGACCGGGATGACGAGGAGCACGGCGGTATGCGTGTCCTCCATCCCTCCAGACAGCGCCAGGCCGAAGGCGAAGGCGAGGTTGAGCCAGATCGAGAGGCTCGACCACGCGGCCAGCGGCACGCCACGGGTCGACCCCGCGTTGCCGACCAGCCAGACGAGCGCCAGCGCCTGGACGAGGAACCATGTCATGAGGATGGCGAAGAAGACCCTTCCGGGCGGACCCGCCATTCCCACGCCGCCAAAGACGAGGAAGACCGCGGCGATCCCCGCGAGCATCGTGAGGTTGAGGACGATGAGGACGGTCTCCTGGCGCCGCAGCAGCTCGGGCTCGGCGGGAGCCACGAACGGCGGCCACGGCTTGCGAAGGAGGTTCATCGACGAAGGGAGCCTAGCATCGCCGACGCCGGTCGCCGCGAATGCGGGAGCCCGGCGGCAGGGGACGACCGCGGCGCGAGCCGACCCTCTACCCGTCGGCGTCGCGCGCGAGAGGGAGACCGAGCCGTCTGTCGGCGCCGGCGGCGAGGCCCCGTCCGTCCCGACGAGGCGCGCTCATGGTCCACACTCGGGGACCGGCGCGCGTTCGATGGCCTCGAGAGCGGGGTCCTGGTTTTCGCGATAGGCGTCGATCGTCAGGCGCGCCGGAACCTGAGGGCTCGTGGCGTCGCGTTTGTCCAGGGGGTGCCACTCCTGCCAGTAGTAGATCGAAGCGCGGACGGTGACGCCGCTGTTGGGAAGGACGATCTTGCGTGAGTCCCCGTAGGCGTTTCCCTTCGACCCTGTCGGCTCTCCGACGAACGTCACGTTGGTGTACTTCTCGAGGTCGTCGGCGAGCATCTGCGCGGCCGAGAAGGTGGCGGGACCGATGATGGCGAAGAGGCGTCCCGTACAGTCGATGCGCTCCGACTGGACGATGGCGCGGATGAACGGAACGACGAGCGTGCCGTCACCT